>NZ_JAMHKS010000002.1:0-201 GCF_025566055.1 Leclercia tamurae | reverse complement strand
CTGAACATATTCTGAAAATGTCATTTTACTGGTTAAATATCCAGTTTAAAGGCGATTTTTTCGACGGTACGGGAGTAATATTGCGGCGGGTGCCTGATGCTTTCTGAGCTCAGGCAGGTGTGGTGAGGCAGAAAGCAAAAGCCCCGGAGATGTTTCCATCAACCGGGGCTACCAAACCAAACCTGAACAATTTGGATGGTA
>NZ_JAMHKS010000001.1:0-201 GCF_025566055.1 Leclercia tamurae | reverse complement strand
AAATGGCTGCATCAGCAGCTGCAATGGGTGCAGTGAATGCAGCTATGGGTAGCATGATCGGCGGTACCCATGGCAGCGACAACGGCGGTATCTTCGGTGCAGGCACCATTGGTATGGCAATCGGCGGTGCCTGGGGTATCGTTTCTGGCGCAATCACTGGCGCAATCGCTGGTGCGATGTTTGGCTGGGATAAATCCGCCC
>NZ_JAMHKS010000003.1:0-207 GCF_025566055.1 Leclercia tamurae | reverse complement strand
TTTGCTCTTTAAAAATCTGGATCAAGCTGAAAATTGAAACGACACACTGTGTCTGCTCTCCGTAATAAGAGCAGATGGTAGGTGTGTTCGAGTCTCTCAAATTTTCGCAAAACGATGATGAATCGAAAGAGACATCTTCGGGTTGTGAGGTTAAGCGACTAAGCGTACACGGTGGATGCCTAGGCAGTCAGAGGCGATGAAGGACGT
>NZ_JAMHKS010000004.1:0-209 GCF_025566055.1 Leclercia tamurae | reverse complement strand
AAAGGATGGTGGAGCTATGCGGGATCGAACCGCAGACCTCCTGCGTGCAAGGCAGGCGCTCTCCCAGCTGAGCTATAGCCCCATCGTAGTTAAATCTCTTCAAATTTGCGTGGCAAATTTGGTAGGCCTGAGTGGACTTGAACCACCGACCTCACCCTTATCAGGGGTGCGCTCTAACCACCTGAGCTACAAGCCTGCAGAGATTTTTT
>NZ_JAMHKS010000005.1:0-213 GCF_025566055.1 Leclercia tamurae | reverse complement strand
TTTGGTAGGCCTGAGTGGACTTGAACCACCGACCTCACCCTTATCAGGGGTGCGCTCTAACCACCTGAGCTACAAGCCTGCAGAGATTTTTTACTGCTTACTTTTCATCAGACAATCTGTGTGGACACTACAAAGGCAGGTTCTTTCAGGTAAGGAGGTGATCCAACCGCAGGTTCCCCTACGGTTACCTTGTTACGACTTCACCCCAGTCAT
>NZ_JAMHKS010000006.1:0-223 GCF_025566055.1 Leclercia tamurae | reverse complement strand
ACTTTGTGATTCATGACTGGGGTGAAGTCGTAACAAGGTAACCGTAGGGGAACCTGCGGTTGGATCACCTCCTTACCTTAAAGAACCTGCCTTTGCAGTGTCCACACAGATTGTCTGATGAAAAGTATCGAGCAAGACGGCTGCGAAGTCGCGACACATCGTGTCCCCTTCGTCTAGCGGTTAGGACTCCGCCCTTTCACGGCGGCAACAGGGGTTCGAATCC
>NZ_JAMHKS010000007.1:0-226 GCF_025566055.1 Leclercia tamurae | reverse complement strand
CCAGATAATCATTATCTAATGAATTGTTCGTCTATATATAGTAAAGGATATTATATGAAAGAGTTATCTGTATTTGAAATGGAATCCATTGCAGGTGCGTACAGCTGGGATTTTTCTTCTATTGGCGCCACTATCCAGAGCGTAGTTTCTAACGGTATAGAAGTTGTTACGTCAGCAGCAGTGCTAGGATCGGCTCATGCGGCTATGGGTAGCATGATCGGCGGTA
>NZ_JAMHKS010000008.1:0-231 GCF_025566055.1 Leclercia tamurae | reverse complement strand
AAAGGAATTAATATATTCCGTGGGAGCCATTATAAATGGATGTCCAGCAATCAGTAGCCAACTGGGCGGATTTATCCCAGCCAAACATCGCACCAGCGATTGCGCCAGTGATTGCGCCAGAAACGATGCCCCACGCGCCGCCGATTGCCATACCAATGGTGCCTGCACCGAAGATACCGCCGTTGTCGCTGCCATGGGTACCGCCGATCATGCTACCCATAGCTGCATTCA
>NZ_JAMHKS010000009.1:0-236 GCF_025566055.1 Leclercia tamurae | reverse complement strand
AAACGCCGTAGCGCCGATGGTAGTGTGGGGTCTCCCCATGCGAGAGTAGGGAACTGCCAGGCATCAATTAAAGAAACCCCGTACCGCAAGGTGCGGGGTTTTTTGCCGTCTGCGCCTTACCCGGCCTTGTATTATCCTTTCGTGCAGAAAGAACCGGCCAGTTCTTTCTGCCATGCAGTCCACATGCCGTACCCGGCCTCAGGCCACGAGCCTGTATTGTAGATCCCTGCAGTGGG
>NZ_JAMHKS010000010.1:0-244 GCF_025566055.1 Leclercia tamurae | reverse complement strand
CTTCGGGTTGTGAGGTTAAGCGACTAAGCGTACACGGTGGATGCCTAGGCAGTCAGAGGCGATGAAGGACGTGCTAATCTGCGATAAGCGTCGGTAAGGTGATATGAACCGTTATAACCGACGATTTCCGAATGGGGAAACCCAGTGTGATTCGTCACACTATCGTTAAGTGAATACATAGCTTAACGAAGCGAACCAGGGGAACTGAAACATCTAAGTACCCTGAGGAAAAGAAATCAACCGA
>NZ_JAMHKS010000011.1:0-249 GCF_025566055.1 Leclercia tamurae | reverse complement strand
ATGACTGGGGTGAAGTCGTAACAAGGTAACCGTAGGGGAACCTGCGGTTGGATCACCTCCTTACCTTAAAGAACCTGCCTTTGCAGTGTCCACACAGATTGTCTGATGAAAAGTAAGCAGTAAAAAAATCTCTGCAGGCTTGTAGCTCAGGTGGTTAGAGCGCACCCCTGATAAGGGTGAGGTCGGTGGTTCAAGTCCACTCAGGCCTACCAAATTTGCCACGCAAATTTGAAGAGATTTAACTACGAT
>NZ_JAMHKS010000012.1:0-254 GCF_025566055.1 Leclercia tamurae | reverse complement strand
TCCTGAAGGAACGTTGAAGACGACGACGTTGATAGGTCGGGTGTGTAAGCGCAGCGATGCGTTGAGCTAACCGATACTAATGAACCGTGAGGCTTAACCTTACAACGCCGAAGCTGTTTCGGCGGACTTGAAAGACGATTTTCAGCTGATACAGATTACATCACGTTGCCACAGGGCAGGGTGATAAACAGAATTTGCCTGGCGGCTGTAGCGCGGTGGTCCCACCTGACCCCATGCCGAACTCAGAAGTGAAA
>NZ_JAMHKS010000016.1:0-255 GCF_025566055.1 Leclercia tamurae | reverse complement strand
ACCGAGATTCCCCCAGTAGCGGCGAGCGAACGGGGAGCAGCCCAGAGTCTGAATCAGCATGTGTGTCAGTGGAAGCGTCTGGAAAGTCGCAGGGTACAGGGTGATACTCCCGTACACGAAGATACACCTGCTGTGAACTCGAAGAGTAGGGCGGGACACGTGGTATCCTGTCTGAATATGGGGGGACCATCCTCCAAGGCTAAATACTCCTGACTGACCGATAGTGAACCAGTACCGTGAGGGAAAGGCGAAAAG
>NZ_JAMHKS010000015.1:0-255 GCF_025566055.1 Leclercia tamurae | reverse complement strand
GCGCCTCCATCGACACGGCAGATGTGAATCACTTCACACAAACAGCCGGGTCGGTTGAAGAGAAAAGCGAAAATAAACGCTTGACTCTGAAAGAGGAAGGCGTAATATACGCCACCTCGCAACGGTGGGCGAAAGCCGCGTTGCACTGCTCTTTAACAATTTATCAGACAATCTGTGTGGGCACTCAAAGTGACATGGATTCTTAACGTCGCAAGACGATAAATGAATACCAAAGTCTCTGAGTGAACATACGTA
>NZ_JAMHKS010000014.1:0-255 GCF_025566055.1 Leclercia tamurae | reverse complement strand
CTGACCACCTGTGTCGGTTTGGGGTACGATTTGATGTTACCTGATGCTTAGAGGCTTTTCCTGGAAGCAGGGCATTTGTTGCTTCAGCACCGTAGTGCCTCGTCATCACACCTCAGCGTTGAATAAGATTCCGGATTTACCTGGAACCTCCGCCTACATGCTTAAACCGGGACAACCGTCGCCCGGCCAACATAGCCTTCTCCGTCCCCCCTTCGCAGTAACACCGAGTACAGGAATATTAACCTGTTTCCCATC
>NZ_JAMHKS010000013.1:0-255 GCF_025566055.1 Leclercia tamurae | reverse complement strand
CTGACCACCTGTGTCGGTTTGGGGTACGATTTGATGTTACCTGATGCTTAGAGGCTTTTCCTGGAAGCAGGGCATTTGTTGCTTCAGCACCGTAGTGCCTCGTCATCACACCTCAGCGTTGAATAAGGTTCCGGATTTACCTGGAACCTCCGCCTACATGCTTAAACCGGGACAACCGTCGCCCGGCCAACATAGCCTTCTCCGTCCCCCCTTCGCAGTAACACCGAGTACAGGAATATTAACCTGTTTCCCATC
>NZ_JAMHKS010000017.1:0-256 GCF_025566055.1 Leclercia tamurae | reverse complement strand
AGCAGAGATGCTTTGGTGCCTTCGGGAACTCTGAGACAGGTGCTGCATGGCTGTCGTCAGCTCGTGTTGTGAAATGTTGGGTTAAGTCCCGCAACGAGCGCAACCCTTATCCTTTGTTGCCAGCGGTTAGGCCGGGAACTCAAAGGAGACTGCCAGTGATAAACTGGAGGAAGGTGGGGATGACGTCAAGTCATCATGGCCCTTACGAGTAGGGCTACACACGTGCTACAATGGCGCATACAAAGAGAAGCGACCT
>NZ_JAMHKS010000018.1:0-257 GCF_025566055.1 Leclercia tamurae | reverse complement strand
CCTCCAAGGCTAAATACTCCTGACTGACCGATAGTGAACCAGTACCGTGAGGGAAAGGCGAAAAGAACCCCGGCGAGGGGAGTGAAAAAGAACCTGAAACCGTGTACGTACAAGCAGTGGGAGCACCCTTGTGGTGTGACTGCGTACCTTTTGTATAATGGGTCAGCGACTTATATTCTGTAGCAAGGTTAACCGTATAGGGGAGCCGAAGGGAAACCGAGTCTTAACTGGGCGTTAAGTTGCAGGGTATAGACCCG
>NZ_JAMHKS010000019.1:0-258 GCF_025566055.1 Leclercia tamurae | reverse complement strand
ATCAACCGAGATTCCCCCAGTAGCGGCGAGCGAACGGGGAGCAGCCCAGAGTCTGAATCAGCATGTGTGTCAGTGGAAGCGTCTGGAAAGTCGCAGGGTACAGGGTGATACTCCCGTACACGAAGATGCATTTGCTGTGAACTCGAAGAGTAGGGCGGGACACGTGGTATCCTGTCTGAATATGGGGGGACCATCCTCCAAGGCTAAATACTCCTGACTGACCGATAGTGAACCAGTACCGTGAGGGAAAGGCGAAAA
>NZ_JAMHKS010000020.1:0-261 GCF_025566055.1 Leclercia tamurae | reverse complement strand
ACAGACAGCCAGGATGTTGGCTTAGAAGCAGCCATCATTTAAAGAAAGCGTAATAGCTCACTGGTCGAGTCGGCCTGCGCGGAAGATGTAACGGGGCTAAACCATGCACCGAAGCTGCGGCAGCGACACTATGTGTTGTTGGGTAGGGGAGCGTTCTGTAAGCCGTCGAAGGTGGCCTGTGAGGGCTGCTGGAGGTATCAGAAGTGCGAATGCTGACATAAGTAACGATAAAGCGGGTGAAAAACCCGCTCGCCGGAAGAC
>NZ_JAMHKS010000021.1:0-262 GCF_025566055.1 Leclercia tamurae | reverse complement strand
ACAGACAGCCAGGATGTTGGCTTAGAAGCAGCCATCATTTAAAGAAAGCGTAATAGCTCACTGGTCGAGTCGGCCTGCGCGGAAGATGTAACGGGGCTAAACCATGCACCGAAGCTGCGGCAGCGACGCTTATGCGTTGTTGGGTAGGGGAGCGTTCTGTAAGCCGTCGAAGGTGGCCTGTGAGGGCTGCTGGAGGTATCAGAAGTGCGAATGCTGACATAAGTAACGATAAAGCGGGTGAAAAACCCGCTCGCCGGAAGAC
>NZ_JAMHKS010000022.1:0-266 GCF_025566055.1 Leclercia tamurae | reverse complement strand
CATCCTCCAAGGCTAAATACTCCTGACTGACCGATAGTGAACCAGTACCGTGAGGGAAAGGCGAAAAGAACCCCGGCGAGGGGAGTGAAAAAGAACCTGAAACCGTGTACGTACAAGCAGTGGGAGCCTGATTCGTCAGGTGACTGCGTACCTTTTGTATAATGGGTCAGCGACTTATATTCTGTAGCAAGGTTAACCGTATAGGGGAGCCGAAGGGAAACCGAGTCTTAACTGGGCGTTAAGTTGCAGGGTATAGACCCGAAACC
>NZ_JAMHKS010000023.1:0-278 GCF_025566055.1 Leclercia tamurae | reverse complement strand
CACTACCATCGGCGCTACGGCGTTTCACTTCTGAGTTCGGCATGGGGTCAGGTGGGACCACCGCGCTACAGCCGCCAGGCAAATTCTGTTTATCACCCTGCCCTGTGGCAACGTGATGTAATCTGTAATCAGCTGAAAATCGTCTTCTCAGGTCCGCCGAAACAGCTTCGGCGTTGTAAGGTTAAGCCTCACGGTTCATTAGTATCGGTTAGCTCAACGCATCGCTGCGCTTACACACCCGACCTATCAACGTCGTCGTCTTCAACGTTCCTTCAGGA
>NZ_JAMHKS010000024.1:0-282 GCF_025566055.1 Leclercia tamurae | reverse complement strand
AGCTTAACCTTCGGGAGGGCGCTTACCACTTTGTGATTCATGACTGGGGTGAAGTCGTAACAAGGTAACCGTAGGGGAACCTGCGGTTGGATCACCTCCTTACCTTAAAGAACCTGCCTTTGTAGTGCTCACACAGATTGTCTGATGAAAAGTAACGAGCAAGACGGCTGCGAAGTCGCGACACATCGTGTCCCCTTCGTCTAGCGGTTAGGACTCCGCCCTTTCACGGCGGCAACAGGGGTTCGAATCCCCTAGGGGACGCCACTTGCTGGCTGTGAGTGA
>NZ_JAMHKS010000025.1:0-294 GCF_025566055.1 Leclercia tamurae | reverse complement strand
TTACCACTTTGTGATTCATGACTGGGGTGAAGTCGTAACAAGGTAACCGTAGGGGAACCTGCGGTTGGATCACCTCCTTACCTTAAAGAACCTGCCTTTGTAGTGTCCACACAGATTGTCTGATGAATGATGAACTTCTAAATGTACTTTCGAGTGCATTGAGAAGTTTTGCTCTTTAAAAATCTGGATCAAGCTGAAAATTGAAACGACACACTGTGTCTGCTCTCCGTAATAAGAGCAGATGGTAGGTGTGTTCGAGTCTCTCAAATTTTCGCAAAACGATGATGAATCGAA
>NZ_JAMHKS010000026.1:0-308 GCF_025566055.1 Leclercia tamurae | reverse complement strand
AAGCTGTTTCACTTCTGATTGCGAAAATTTGAGAGACTCGAACACACCTTCATCTGCTCTTATTACGGAGAGCAGACACAGTGTGTCGTTTCAATTTTCAGCTTGATCCAGATTTTTAAAGAGCAAAACTTCGCAGCGCACCTTCGCAGGTACACTCTGAAGTTTTCATGTTGTCGCAGTAAAAGGATGGTGGAGCTATGCGGGATCGAACCGCAGACCTCCTGCGTGCAAGGCAGGCGCTCTCCCAGCTGAGCTATAGCCCCATCGTAGTTAAATCTCTTCAAATTTGCGTGGCAAATTTGGTAGGC
>NZ_JAMHKS010000027.1:0-325 GCF_025566055.1 Leclercia tamurae | reverse complement strand
TTCCGGATTTACCTGGAACCTCCGCCTACATGCTTAAACCGGGACAACCGTCGCCCGGCCAACATAGCCTTCTCCGTCCCCCCTTCGCAGTAACACCGAGTACAGGAATATTAACCTGTTTCCCATCGACTACGCCTTTCGGCCTCGCCTTAGGGGTCGACTCACCCTGCCCCGATTAACGTTGGACAGGAACCCTTGGTCTTCCGGCGAGCGGGTTTTTCACCCGCTTTATCGTTACTTATGTCAGCATTCGCACTTCTGATACCTCCAGCAGCCCTCACAGGCCACCTTCGACGGCTTACAGAACGCTCCCCTACCCAACAAC
>NZ_JAMHKS010000028.1:0-385 GCF_025566055.1 Leclercia tamurae | reverse complement strand
GATCGAGCGAATTATGGACCGCCTGACCGCCACCCGCGTCTTCGTCGAGGTCATCGACAGCGGCAGCCAGACCGCCGCCGCCGAGCGTCTGGACATGTCCCGGGCGATGGTCTCGCGCTACCTCGCCGAGTTGGAGGAGTGGGTCGGCGCACGCCTGCTGCACCGCAGCACCCGCCGCCTGAGCCTGACCGACGCCGGCGCGGAGCTGTTGCCGCAGTGCCGCGAGATGCTCGCCGTGGCCGACGCCATGCAGGCCACCGGCCAGACCCGCCGCGACAGCCCGCGCGGCACCCTGCGCATCACCAGCAGCCTGTCCTTCGCCCAGGCCTGGCTGACCCGTGCCGCCGCCGCCTTCGTCGAGCGCTACCCGGGCACCGCCATCGAC
>NZ_JAMHKS010000030.1:0-388 GCF_025566055.1 Leclercia tamurae | reverse complement strand
GAGGTGTAGAGGTTCACCGGTGGATTGAGCAGCAGCACCTTCTTGAAGTTGAAGCTCTGGCGGCTTTCGTCGAGGTGGCTGACGAACGCGGCGTTCAGCGCCCCCAGGCTATAGCCGGTGAGGTAATAGTCGGTCACCGGCAGGTCGCGCTGCTGCGCGCGCACCGCCTGCATCACCCGGTACAGGTCATCGGCGTCGTCGCTGGAAAAGCCCGGTGTGGCGAAGCGCGAGGCGCTGGCCATGAAGTCCCAACTGGTCGGCGAGGACAACTGCACCACGTGGTAGCCGGCCTGGTAGAAGAGCTTCTTCAGGTATTCCGGGTAGCTGCTGGCATAGTGCGCGCCAGTCCCGGCGATGATGAAGATCAGCGGCGCCGCATGATCCTGGC
>NZ_JAMHKS010000029.1:0-388 GCF_025566055.1 Leclercia tamurae | reverse complement strand
GCCTACCAAATTTGCCACGCAAATTTGAAGAGATTTAACTACGATGGGGCTATAGCTCAGCTGGGAGAGCGCCTGCCTTGCACGCAGGAGGTCTGCGGTTCGATCCCGCATAGCTCCACCATCCTTTACTGCGACAACACAAAAACTTCAGAGTGTACCTGCGAAGGTGCGTTGCGAAGTTTTGCTCTTTAAAAATCTGGATCAAGCTGAAAATTGAAACGACACACTGTGTCTGCTCTCCGTAATAAGAGCAGATGGTAAGTGTGTTCGAGTCTCTCAAATTTTCGCAAAACGATGATGAATCGAAAGAGACATCTTCGGGTTGTGAGGTTAAGCGACTAAGCGTACACGGTGGATGCCTAGGCAGTCAGAGGCGATGAAGGACGTG
>NZ_JAMHKS010000031.1:0-396 GCF_025566055.1 Leclercia tamurae | reverse complement strand
CCGGTGGTGGTGACCGGCTGGATTCCGCACTGGATGTTCGCCAAGTGGAAGCTGAAGTTCCTCGACGACCCGAAGAAGGTCTATGGCGATACCGAGCATGTCGACACCGTCGCCAACCCGGCGCTGGAAGCCAAGGCCAAGCCGGTCTGGGAGTTCCTGAAGAAGTTCGGCTGGAAGGATGGCAACGAGGTCGGCCAGGTGATGCTGGCGATCCAGGAGGGCGCCAAACCCGAGGATGCGGCGAAGCAGTGGGTGGCGGCCAACCCGGGACGGGTCAAGGACTGGGTGCAGTAGCACGGCTGGTTCGATTGGGGAACGCCGTGCCCGGGCAACCGGGCACGGCGTTTTTCCTTGCCGAAGGCTGGCTCCGGAATCTGCCGGAAGGCCCGGGAATAC
>NZ_JAMHKS010000032.1:0-401 GCF_025566055.1 Leclercia tamurae | reverse complement strand
GAGCCGTGGCGCGAGGCCGCACTCGAGAGGGGCTATCTGTCGGCGATTGCCGTCCCGCTTACGTACCGCGAGACTACCTACGGCGTGCTCTGTGTCTATGCGCCGCGGCCCGAGGCGTTCGACGCGGACGAACGGGCGGTCCTCTCCGATCTCGGCGAGACCGTCGCGTACGCGATCGGCGCTGCCGAACAGCGCCGGGCGCTCATGAGCGATACGGTGATCGAACTCGAGTTCGGGACCCGCGACCGGTCGATCGGTTTCGTCGATCTCTCGGCCGCGGCGTCGTGCGAGGTGGTCGTCGACGGGGTTACACCGACTGGAGAGGCCCTCGTTGCGTTCCTCACGATCCGGGGTCCAGAAAGCGAGACGGTTCTCGATGTCGTGGCGGCGGACTCGGAGAC
>NZ_JAMHKS010000033.1:0-405 GCF_025566055.1 Leclercia tamurae | reverse complement strand
TGAGGGCCATTAGCAGCATCGTTCTTGATAGATGGGCGTTCCGTCCTCTTGGCAGGTTGACGACCCTTGTTTGTGCGGATAGTGATTTCTCTAGGGGAGAAGTAGCGGAGTTGCTGTAAACTCATACTAAAGAAAACGCCATCGCCGGAGTCCTGATCCTCATTGAAAGTGAGGTTAGTAATAAGCATATCTGTGTATGTCTTATCAGGCAGCGCAGCCCCAGATTCATCTAGGCGGAAAGTGAGCAAGGTTACTGTCTGTCCTGCACGCTCGATCTCCGATAGACGCTCTGCTACTTCCCTCGCTGGGGTTGTCTTGCCTTGGTCTGGAACGGTCACAGAGGGGACGCCAGCATCACCCAATAGGCCAGAGACAATGCTCAGGCCGGAGTCACTAACAGTGACC
>NZ_JAMHKS010000034.1:0-416 GCF_025566055.1 Leclercia tamurae | reverse complement strand
CATCGAGGTTGTTGATCCCGAGTGTAACAACCTGGTCGCTGGCATTACCGGCCGCATCGGTGGCCACCACGGTGAAGCTGTAGCTGGCTTTGTTCTCAAAGTCCGGGTTTCCGGTCAGGGTGACCGCGCCGGTGGTGGCATCAATAGTCAGGCCCGCATCGCTGCCCGCTTTCAGCGAGAAGGTAACGCCCCCGCTGATATCCGCCGTGTCGGTCGCGGTAGCGGTGTAGATCACCTGACCGGCACCGCTGTTTTCGTTGATTGCCGGGGCGGTTGTGCCGCTGGTGACCGTCGGGGCGACCTCATCGAGGTTGTTGATCCCGAGTGTAACAACCTGGTCGCTGGCATTTCCGGCCGCATCGGTGGCCACCACGGTGAAGCTGTAGCTGGCTTTGCTCTCATAATCCGGGTTACCG
>NZ_JAMHKS010000035.1:0-443 GCF_025566055.1 Leclercia tamurae | reverse complement strand
CCTCGCGACCGTCGAAGCAGGAAACCCCGGCATGCCAGGCGCGGTCGTGACAGGAGACGAACTGGGTGATGGCGCCGTCGCGTTCGATGAGGAAATGCGCGGAAACCGTCAGGTGGCGGATCTCCTCGAAATAGGGATGTTCGTTCGGGTCCAGGCGATTCTGGAAGAACGCCTGGACCTTGCCGGTGCCGAACTGTCCCGGCGGCAGACTGATATTGTGGATGACCAGCAGCGACACCGCGTCCCCTTGCGGACGCAGGTTGAAATTCGGTGAAGGGCAGTGGCGGACGCCACGGACCCAGCCGGTAACGGAATCGAAATGCATACGGGCTCCTGAACGAGCCCCCACTCTAATCCAGCGGCGCCGGAATGACGATCAGGCGGGCTCTGGATCGGCCGCTTCGACATGCGTCGAGGAAAGGTATTACCCGCAAGAACGAAAA
>NZ_JAMHKS010000036.1:0-453 GCF_025566055.1 Leclercia tamurae | reverse complement strand
AGGCAAGGAGGAATCGCTAACCGAGCCCCATCTTACTGCGGGACTGGCGGTACTGGAACGCAGCAATGAAAACGGTAAACCACCGCCCCCTGCCTTCAAATCGGACAAAGAGGCTTTGGAACTGTGGGACGCCATTGTCGATTCGATCCGCGTGCGCCCGACGTCTTCATCGCCGCGTGGCGGAAATGCCGGTCCTTCCCCTGCTCCGAAACCCGCTACGCCTGGCGGCCAAACGCTCGGTGATGACTATGTCTATGAGGAATTCCTCTCTAGCCTGAAGCCAAAAGACAGCTGGCTGGACGACCTATAGGAGCAACCCGCGATGGACATCATTCGCCTTGGCGACACCACCAGCCATGGAGGCACGGTGATTGAGGCGTTCGGCCAGACCGACCTGAACGGCAAGCCGATGGCCGGTGTAGGCCACCAAGTGGTTTGCCCCTTGTGCAAGGG
>NZ_JAMHKS010000037.1:0-454 GCF_025566055.1 Leclercia tamurae | reverse complement strand
CTGCATGGCCGCGAGCTGCGACTGCTGCGGCAGACCGCCCTGGAGCTGGTGCTGGAGCGGCTGCGCGTGCACCTCGGCTGGCGCGAGGCGAAGCCGTTCGATCCGCGCCTGCCGCTGGTGGCGCAGAAAGCCCGCGACTACCTGCATGCGCACTTCTACCAGGACATCGGCCTGGACGAGCTGGCCAGCGCCTGCGGTACCGACCGCTTCCGCCTGAACCGTGCATACAAGGCCGCCTACGGCTTGCCACCCTACGCCTACCTGGTCCAGGTGCGGCTGGCCAAGGCGCGGCAGATGCTCGCTGTCGGCGGGCAACCGGCGGACCTCGCCAGCGCCCTCGGCTTCGCCGACCAGAGCCATCTCGGCCGCTGGTTCCGGCGCGCCTACGGGATGACTCCGGCGGCCTACCGCAGGCAGTGCACCCAGCTTCCAGACTGAGGCCCGGTGCGCCGCC
>NZ_JAMHKS010000038.1:0-460 GCF_025566055.1 Leclercia tamurae | reverse complement strand
ACGGTACTGGCCGCATTCGCTGATGATGGCGCTCATGGTGTCACCCGCTTGAATTCGATGACCCAGACCCAGGGATTGGCGGTGAAAGCCTCTGGTCCGTTGATCTCTCCCCAAAGGGAGCGGAACCAGAGCCAAGCATCCAAGCCACTACCGCCCGTTTCGCATTCGCGCTCGGCGGGATATCCCTCGGCCCGTGCCTGCTCCTCGCTGATGTCCTGCAGGTGTTCTATGCGAACGGCGGTGAGCTCCAGCAGGATGCGGGAGGCCCAACGCGGCATATGGATAGAGGGGCGAACGCGGCCCTTAGAGATCATGGAGCATCCTGTCTGCCGGACGCTGAGGTCTGCCGGGTACCAGATCGGTTCACCTTGGCTGAGGTCGCTCGGCGCGATTGCGTCTACCTGGGCATCTGCTGCCCAGGCCTCCCGCACCCACAGCCGATCGCCGGGCTCGCCGTAGG
>NZ_JAMHKS010000039.1:0-469 GCF_025566055.1 Leclercia tamurae | reverse complement strand
ACCCACAAGCCTGGAAGAGATTCTGCGAAAAGAGCTGTGGCAGACCCTGGACTCCGTCGATACCGGCCAGGCGCGGCCCTCGCCTTCGGCTCCCAAGACGTCCCAGGGCGAGCACTCGGACACTACAACATGGAGATCGTAGCCAACCTGGCGGTATGGCTCGGCGGCGAATGCCATGTCGGACAGATGATCGACTGGTTCGGCAGTTACGACCGCACTAGCGGGCTCAGTGCTCGGCTACTGCTGCGCAAACCCGCTAACGAGGGCTCCGAGCGGGATTTCCAGGTCTCCGCCAAGCGCCGCTTCGAGCGCCTGTCGTCATCCATCGATACGCTGGAAAGCGGCAACGACTGAGCCTTTCCCACGCCTTTCCATCTCCTTCTTCCTACCTGGCTGCGGTCCTGCCGCGGCCCGGATACGCTCGCCTGAAACCTGTGGAAAACCCCAGGGACAGGAGGGTAGATAAACC
>NZ_JAMHKS010000076.1:300000-388047 GCF_025566055.1 Leclercia tamurae | reverse complement strand
CGTATATAAGGTACTGGAACCACAAGCGTATCAAACTGAGTCTGGGAGGACTCAGCCCGGTGGCGTTCCGGGCTGAGTATCTGAAGACCGGTTAATACAAGCCGTCCAGGTTTTGGGGCGCAGTTCACTTCGCCTAACCCGGCCTACAACAGCACGAATAAAAAAACCGGCTCAATGGCCGGTTTTTTTGTAGGCCCGGTAAGCGCAGCGCCACCGGGCAAGGGGCACATTAGTCAGCACGACCCATATAGCGTTTTTCTTCGATATGGATGCGGATCTTCTCGCCTGCGGAGAGGTATTCCGGCACCTGTACGACCAGACCGGTGGTCAAGGTCGCGGGTTTGTTACGTGCGGAAGCGGACGCACCTTTGATGCCTGGTGCGGTTTCCACGATCTCCAGATCGACGGTCTGCGGCAGTTCCAGCGCCAGCAGTACGCCATCCCAGGTCAGAACCTGCATATCCGGCATTCCGCCTTCCGGGATAAACAGCAGCTCTTCTTCAATCTGATCTTTGGTGAAGATGTACGGGGTGTAGTCTTCTTTATCCATAAATACGTATTCGTTGCCGTCAACGTAGGAGAAATCGACATAGCGACGGGTCAGGGTAACGGTATCCACGATATCGTCGCCTTTGAAACGCTCTTCAACTTTCAGACCGGTACGCACATCAGCAAAACGCATTTTGTACAGCGTTGCTGCGCCACGGGCGCTCGGTGCCTGAATATCGATGTCTTTCACAATCAGCAGCTTGCCGTTGTAATTCAGCACCATACCTTTCTTAATTTCGTTCGCTCTTGGCATTGCAGTAATCCTGTTCACGGGAAGGTCAAAAATATCGCGTCAAAGTACTCGCGCGCGGCATTTCAGGCAAGTGGATTTCGTGGCTTTTGCTATCAATACGCAAAAGGTGTTACTGTGCGCGTCACGCCCGCGGGAGCGGCTTTCTTTCAGGTAAAGTACGTTTATGGATTGCCGTCCGGACTGCGGAGCATGTTGCACCGCGCCCTCCATCTCAAGTCCTATTCCCGGGATGCCCAACGGCAAGCCTGCTAACACCCCCTGCGTCCAGCTCGACGCGCAGCAGCGCTGTAAAATTTTCGGCTCGAGCTTGCGGCCTAAAGTCTGTGCCGGGCTCCAGCCGTCGCTTGAGATGTGCAGCACCTCGCGCGGGCAGGCCATGACCTGGCTGCTCGAACTCGAGGCGCTCACCGCGCCTTAAATATCTTTAATGCGCGTCAGGCAGAGCGTGGTGAGGATGCACATTCCCAGCGCAATCCAGAATACCGCATGATAGCTCCAGATCTCGGCCACTACCCCGGCCACCGAGCCTGCAATAATCCAGCCCACGCGGGTGGTATTGGTGTAGAGCGTTGTCGCGGCACCCGCCTGGCCCGGCATCAGATCCTGGAAGTAGAGCATCCCGATCCCGGCGAGAATACCAATATAGATAGCGTTCAGCAGCTGTAATCCCAGCAGCACCACCGGCGAGTGGGCGCTCAGCATCCCGACGTAAAACAGCAGGCCCGCAACGGCGGCAACGCGCATCAGGAAGCGCTTACCGAAGCGTTTAGCATAGTAGCCTGCAATCAGCATCGTCGGGATCTCCAGCCCGGCGGCCGTGCCCATCATCACCCCCGCCAGCTTTTCGGACAGATGCAGTTCATTAATGATAAACAGCGGCATATTGATGATGTACAGGCTGTTGGTGCCCCACATTAAGGTGCAAACCGTAAACAGCAGCAGGGCGTCGCGTCGGTTGCGGCGGGGGGCTTCCAGAACGCCGGTGGCCAGCTTCGGCTCTTTGCGCATCGTCGGCAGGAAAAACCACACCATCGCCCCACAGACCACAAACGCCACCGCGGCGCTGAGATACATCGCCGTGAAACCAAACCCCATCGCCAGGGCGTAGGCCAGCGGCGGCCCGACCACCCATGCCAGTGATACCTGGGCACGCAGGATCGAGCTGAACATCACCGCCTCGCGGCCGGTATGGTCGGCATGCTCCCGGGCTAAGGCGAACAGCTGCGGGTTGGAGGTAGAGCCAAAGCTGCTAAGAAAGACGCCGACAAACAGCAGCACAAAATAGTTACGGTTCCAGGCAAACAGCAGGCAGGCAAAAACGCCCATCAGGCAGCAAAAGACGATCAGCGATTTGCGATCGCCTTTCTTGTCCGAACGTCCGGCCAGGAACTGGCTGACCAGGATGCCGATGATGGCGCTGCCGGTAAAGAAGAAGCCGACCATGGCCGGACGGACATGCACCTCGTTGGTGAGGAACAGGCTCAGGGTAGGGGTTTGTAACGCCCCGGCAATCCCGGTGAGAAAGGCAACAATGAGAAATGCCGATGAGGTCAAATCAAATGACTTCGGAGAGGCAGCGGCGGGGGTCGTGTGCATGTTTCTGTATCAGTGATATGAAGAGAGGCGGAGTGTACGCCGCTTGTCAGAAAATAGACAGATACCCACACCCTTTACCCCACAAAAAATCAAAAAGGTATTCCATCCTGTCGCTGCGCTTGCTGAAGTTGCTGAAACCGAGCGGTGACTCGGTGTCGGAAGTGTGAATCTGAAGCAAAAATGTGCTGTAACTCTAAATTTTGCATGCTGAAATCAGCCATTACTTGCAAGGTAACGTGTAAAGCGCAAGACTTCTTGAAACGTTTCAGCGCTAATTGGTTTACCTAACCTAAACGGATTGGCGCCTTTTTTCACATTTAAGCTGAAACGATTCAATTTCAGCAGGAGTGGAGAACCATGTTCCAGTTATCCGTACAGGACATTCATCCCGGCGAACAGGCCGGTACTAAAGAAGAGGCTATCCGGCAGATCGCCGCCGCGCTGGTGCAGGCGGGCAACGTCGCTAACGGCTACGTTGACGGCATGCTCGCTCGCGAACAACAGACCTCAACCTTCCTTGGCAATGGCATCGCCATTCCACATGGCACCACCGATACCCGCGATCAGGTGCTGAAAACCGGCGTTCAGGTTTATCAGTTCCCGCAGGGCGTGCTCTGGGGCGAAGGCCAGGTGGCCTATGTCGCCATCGGGATTGCCGCCAGCAGCGATGAACATCTCGGCCTGCTGCGTCAGCTGACGCACGTCCTGAGCGACGACTCGGTGGCTGAACAGCTGAAATCCGCCACTACCGCTGAAGAGCTGCGCGCCTTGCTGATGGGTGAAAAGCAGAGCGAAGCCCTGAAGCTGGATAACGACACGCTGACCCTCGACATAGTGGCATCCAATCTGGTGACCCTGCAGGCGCTCAACGCCGGTCGCCTGAAAGAGGCCGGTGCGGTGGATACCGCCTTCGTGGCTCACGCTATTAACGATAAGCCGCTGAACCTCGGTCAGGGCGTCTGGCTGAACGACTGTGCTGAAGGCAACCTGCGCAGCGCTATCGCCGTCAGCCGTGCGGCTACGCCGTTCGATACCGCAGGTGAGAGTGCCGCCATGCTGGTTACCGTGGCGATGGCTGATGAACAGCCGGTTGAGGTGCTGAAGCGCCTGAGCGACCTGCTGCTGAACAAAAAAGCTGAACAACTGCTGAAAGCCGATGCCGCGACCCTGCTGGCGCTGCTGACCAGCGATGATGTGAATACCGATGAACTGCTGAGCGCCGAGTTTGTGGTGCGTAACGAACATGGCCTGCACGCCCGTCCGGGCACCATGCTGGTCAACACCATTAAGCAGTTCAACAGCGACGTTACCGTTACCAACCTCGACGGCAGCGGGAAACCGGCCAACGGTCGCAGCCTGATGAAGGTTGTCGCGCTGGGCGTGAAGAAAGGCCATCGCCTGCGTTTCACCGCCCAGGGTGCGGATGCTGAACAGGCGCTGAAAGCGATTGGCGAGGCCATCGCGGCCGGTCTGGGGGAGGGCGCATAATGAGCAGACGTGTTGCCACTATTACGCTGAACCCGGCTTACGATCTCGTGGGCTTTTGCCCGGAAATTGAACGCGGCGAAGTGAACCTCGTGCGTACCACTGGCCTGCACGCGGCAGGTAAAGGGATTAACGTTGCGAAAGTGCTGAAGGATCTCGGGATCGACGTCACCGTCGGCGGATTCCTTGGCAAAGATAACCAGGATGGTTTCCAGCAGCTGTTCAGCGAGCTGGGGATCGCCAACCGTTTTCAGGTGGTGCAGGGCCGTACCCGCATCAACGTGAAAATGACCGAAAAAGATGGTGAAGTGACCGACCTGAACTTCTCCGGTTTTGAAGTCACTCAGGCCGACTGGGAGCGTTTCGTTAATGACTCCCTCACCTGGCTGGGCCAGTTCGACATGGTCTGCGTCAGTGGCAGCCTGCCGTCCGGCGTCAGCCCGGAAGCTTTCACCGACTGGATGACGCGCCTGCGCAGCCAGTGTCCGTGCATCATCTTTGACAGCAGCCGCGATGCGCTGGTGGCCGGTCTGAAAGCCGCGCCGTGGCTGGTGAAACCGAATCGTCGCGAACTTGAGATCTGGGCCGGCCGTAAGCTGCCAGAATTAAAAGACGTGATTGAAGCCGCCCATGCCTTACGTGAGCAGGGTATCGCTCATGTGGTGATCTCCCTGGGTGCCGAGGGCGCGCTGTGGGTTAACGCGTCCGGCGAGTGGATCGCCAAACCGCCGTCGATGGAAGTGGTCAGCACCGTGGGTGCCGGCGATTCGATGGTGGGCGGGTTGATTTACGGCCTGCTGATGCGTGAATCCAGTGAACACACGTTACGTCTTGCTACCGCCGTTGCTGCCCTGGCCGTCAGCCAGAGCAATGTCGGGATCACCGATCGTACCCAGTTAGCCGCGATGATGGCGCGCGTTGACTTGAAACCTTTTAACTGACAGCAGGAGAGGCATAATGAAAACGCTGCTGATTATTGACTCTGCACTCGGACAGGCGCGCGCCTATATGGCGAAAACCTTGCTGGGTTCGGCGGGACATAAAGCACACCTTGATTTCATCGACAACCCGGGCGATGCCGAACTGGTCATCGTCCTGGGCGACAAGATCCCGGCCGACAGCTCGCTGAACGGCAAAAAAGTGTGGCTGGGCGATATCAATCGCGCCGTCGCCCACCCGGAACTGTTCCTGAGCGAAGCGAAAGGCCATGCGGTGCTGTATACCGCCCCTAAAGCTGCGGAAACGGCAACAGCTGTTTCCAGCGGTCCGAAACGCGTGGTGGCGGTTACCGCCTGCCCGACCGGCGTGGCGCACACCTTTATGGCCGCAGAAGCCATTGAAACCGAAGCCAAAAAACGCGGCTGGTGGGTAAAAGTTGAAACCCGTGGTTCAGTGGGCGCAGGCAATGCCATCACTCCGGAAGAGGTGGCGGCAGCGGACCTGGTGATCGTGGCCGCGGATATCGAAGTGGATCTGGCGAAGTTTGCCGGTAAGCCGATGTACCGCACCTCCACCGGTCTGGCACTGAAGAAAACGGCTCAGGAGCTGGATAAAGCGCAGGCGGAAGCCAAACTGTTCCAGCCGTCAGGTAACACCGCCTCTTCGGCCTCTGAAGGCAAGAAAGAGTCCGCCGGGGCCTATCGTCACCTGCTGACGGGCGTCTCCTACATGCTGCCGATGGTGGTAGCGGGCGGTCTCTGTATCGCGCTCTCCTTCGCCTTTGGTATCGAAGCCTTTAAAGAGCCAGGTACCCTGGCGGCGGCGCTGATGCAGATTGGTGGCGGCTCGGCGTTCGCGCTGATGGTGCCGGTGCTGGCCGGTTACATTGCGTTCTCCATTGCTGACCGTCCGGGTCTGACCCCGGGTCTGATCGGCGGTATGCTGGCCGTGAGCACTGGCTCTGGCTTTATCGGCGGGATCATCGCGGGCTTCCTCGCAGGCTACGTGGCGAAGCTGATCAGCTCGAAGCTGAAACTACCGCAGAGCATGGAAGCGCTGAAACCGATTCTGATCATTCCGCTGTTCTCCAGCCTGGTTGTTGGTCTGGCTATGATCTACCTGATCGGCAAGCCGGTCGCGGGTATCCTTGAAGGCCTGACCCACTGGCTGCAGACCATGGGCACCGCTAACGCGGTCCTGCTGGGTGCGATCCTCGGCGCCATGATGTGTACCGATATGGGTGGTCCGGTGAACAAAGCAGCATACGCGTTTGGCGTTGGCCTGCTGAGTACCCAGACCTATGCTCCGATGGCGGCGATTATGGCGGCAGGTATGGTGCCACCGCTGGCGCTGGGCCTGGCGACTATCATTGCCCGTCGTAAGTTCGACAAGGCGCAGCAGGAAGGCGGTAAAGCGGCGCTGGTTCTGGGCCTGTGCTTTATCACCGAAGGGGCTATCCCGTTTGCCGCCCGTGACCCGATGCGCGTACTGCCGTGCTGTATCGTCGGCGGTGCCGTGACCGGTGCCATCTCCATGGCGGTGGGCGCAAAACTGATGGCGCCACACGGTGGGCTGTTTGTTCTGCTGATCCCGGGGGCGATTACCCCAGTGCTGGGTTACCTGTTCGCGATTATCGCCGGTACGCTGGTGGCAGGTCTCTCTTACGCGGTGTTGAAACGCCCGGAAGCTGAAGTGGTCGCCGCGAAAGCAGCATAATTTTTCTCCATCCGAAAAGGGCAGAGGCGACTCTGCCCTTTTTTATTGCTTTTAAACGTGCAACGAGTCGCATTCTTTTGTAGAGCTGAATACTGTCTCTACAAATAATTGTGATTCTGTTCATGATCGTTTAACGATCCTTATTTCATTCCCTTTACTTCCCTCTCCTTACGCATACTATGAACACATGTTTATATATAAACATGTGCTCTAATAACTCTTAATGTTACCAAATCGCTTAATTGTCATTGCGATGGCCTCCGCGCCAGAGGATGTTCTATGCGTGAAAAGGATTATATTGTTGTTATTGGTTCTGCAAATATGGACGTAGCGGGATATTCACATGCTTCGCTCAATTACGCCGACTCTAATCCAGGGAAAATAAAATTCACCCCCGGCGGCGTAGGCCGCAATATTGCGCAAAATCTGGCGCTATTGGGTAAAAACGTCTGGCTCCTTTCCGCGGTAGGCGACGATTTTTACGGTCAGTCGCTGCTGTCACAAACCCAGGCCGCCGGGGTGCAGATCGATAAGTGCCAGGTTATTCCCGGAGAGGGTACCTCCAGCTATTTATCCTTGCTCGACAATACCGGGGAGATGCTGGTTGCCATCAATGATATGGCGATCTCTGACCACATTAATCCGCACTATCTCGCTCACCATCTGGCGTTTATCCGTGCGGCAAAAGCGGTGGTGGTGGACTGCAATCTCAGCGAATCAGCGCTCGGCTGGATCTTTGAGAATGCAGGCCAGACGCCGGTTTTCGTTGATCCGGTCTCGGCCTGGAAATGCAGCAAGATTTGCGATTGGCTGGGGCATATCCACACCCTGAAGCCCAACCGGCTGGAGGCCGAAACCCTGAGCGGTATCCCGCTCTCCTGCGCGGCGGATGCGCCAAAAGTGGCGGACTGGTTTCACCAGCATGGCTTGTTCCGGCTGGTGCTGAGCATGGGCGGCGACGGCGTGTATTACAGCGAGAACGCGGGCGAAAGCGGCTGGTCAGCGCCGTTTAAAACCCAGGTAGTCAACGTCACCGGCGCAGGCGACGCGATGATGGCGGGGCTTGCCTTCTGCTGGCTGGAAGGAGCCGCATTTAAAAATTCCGTTCGTTTTGCCCAGGGCTGTTCTTCACTGGCGCTGGCTTCCGTATTTACCAATAACCCTGATTTATCGTCTGAAAACGTTAATGTATTAATGGAGAGAGAACATGTCTGAATTAAAATTGCCTGCTGAGTTCCTGCAAATTTCTCCCGAAGTTCAGGACGCTTTAAATAATAACAAACCGATTGTGGCGCTTGAATCCACCATTATTTCTCACGGCATGCCTTTCCCGCAAAATGCCCAGACGGCGCTGGAAGTTGAAGATGCGATCCGCCAGCAGGGGGTTATTCCGGCCACCATTGCCATTATTCGTGGCGTAATGAAAGTTGGACTGAGTAAAGAGGAGATTGAATTATTAGGCCGCGAAGGCCATGCGGTGACCAAAGTCAGCCGCCGGGATTTACCTTTTGTGGTGGCGGCAGGCATCAACGGCGCCACCACGGTGGCCTCCACCATGATCATTGCCGCGATGGCCGGGATTAAGATCTTTGCCACCGGCGGGATCGGCGGCGTTCACCGTGGCGCAGAGCACACCTTTGATATTTCCGCCGATTTACAGGAGCTGGCGAAAACCAACGTTGCCGTAGTCTGCGCCGGGGCGAAATCCATTCTCGATCTCGGCTTAACCACCGAATATTTAGAGACCAACGGCGTGCCGCTGATTGGCTATCAAACTCAGTCCCTGCCGGCCTTTTTCTGCCGCACCAGCCCGTTTGAGGTCAGTATCCGTCTCGACAGCGCCGAGGCCATTGCCCGGGCGATGGCGGTGAAATGGCAAACCGGCCTCAACGGTGGCCTGGTGATTGCCAATCCCATTCCCGAGCAGTTTGCGATGGCGGAAGAGACCATCAACGCCGCTATCGACCAGGCGGTGAGGGAAGCGGATGAGCAGGGTGTCACTGGCAAAGCCAGTACCCCGTTCCTGCTGGCCCGCGTGGCGGAACTGACCGGCGGCGACAGCCTGAAATCAAACATTCAGCTGGTCTTTAACAATGCCCGCCTGGCCTGCGATATCGCGAAGGCGTATCAGCGTATCGCGTAACCCTTTCACAGGCAGTTTGCCGTCGCCTGTCTTCGCAGTGGAATCACGGATACCCGGCCTGTCGCCGGGTTTTCAGGTAAGGAAATCATTATGGATGTAATGAGAAGTCTGCTGGGTATGGCGGTACTGTTGGCGATAGCCTTCCTCCTGTCGGTCAATAAACGCCGTATCAGCCTGCGCACCGTCGGTGCCGCATTCGTCTTACAGGTGGCGATTGGCGGCATTATGCTCTATTTCCCACCCGGTAAATGGCTGGTCGAACAGGCTGCTATCGGGGTGAGTAAGGTCATGTCCTACAGCGATGCCGGCAGCGCCTTTATCTTTGGGGCGCTGGTCGGGCCGAAGATGGACACCCTCTTTGACGGGGCCGGGTTCGTGTTTGCCTTCCGGGTGCTGCCTGCCATTATCTTTGTCACCGCGCTGATCAGCCTGCTGTACTACATCGGGGTGATGGGGCTGCTGATCCGCGTGCTGGGCGGTATTTTCCAGAAAGCGCTGCGCATCAGCAAAATCGAATCCTTTGTCGCAGTGACCACCATCTTCCTCGGGCAGAACGAGATCCCGGCGATCGTCAAACCCTTTGTCGATAAGCTGAACCGCAACGAGTTGTTTACCGCCATTTGCAGTGGGATGGCGTCGATTGCCGGGTCGATGCTGATTGGCTACGCGGGGATGGGGGTGCCGATTGATTACCTGCTGGCCGCCTCGCTGATGGCGATCCCGGGCGGGATCCTGTTTGCCCGTCTGCTGAGCCCGGCCACCGAAGAGTCGCAGGTCACCTTTGAGAATCTTTCCTTCAGCGAGACGCCGCCAAAAAGCATTATCGAAGCCGCAGCCACCGGGGCGATGACCGGGCTGAAAATCGCCGCCGGGGTCGCCACGGTGGTGATGGCGTTTGTGGCCATTATAGCCCTGCTGAACGGCATGCTGGGCGGCATCGGCGGTTGGTTTGGCATCGAAAGTCTGAGCCTCGAAGGGCTGTTTGGCTACGCCCTCGCACCGCTGGCGTGGATCATGGGCGTCGAATGGCAGGATGCGACCCTGGCGGGCAGCCTGATCGGGCAGAAGCTGGCAATCAACGAGTTCGTCGCCTATCTCAACTTCTCGCCGTATCTGCAAACCGCCGGTCAGCTGGACGTAAAAACCATCGCCATTATCTCGTTCGCGTTGTGCGGTTTCGCCAACTTCGGTTCAATTGGGGTAGTGGTGGGAGCCTTTTCTGCAGTATCGCCCCAGCGCGCCCCTGAGATCGCCCAGCTTGGCGTGCGGGCGCTGGTGGCGGCAACGCTCTCTAATCTGATGAGCGCCACCATCGCCGGGTTCTTTATCGGTTTAGCGGGCTCGTGACATTCAGGCCGGGTAGCGACACTACCCGGCTTTTTTACTGCGGATTGTTCAGCAGGGACCAGGCGTTATCCACTGACAGGCTCGGATTGTTAATGCTTTCACTGGCGCGGGAAAGCGCCGCGCAGGCGAGGGCAAACCGCGCCGCATCAGCAAAATCGCTCCCGTCGAGGAAACCGTAAATCAGACCTGCCATAAAGGCATCATCGGCACCAAAACGGTCGACCACAGGGTGCTCAGGAGGGGCCAGCAGGAACGGCTCCGCGCCTTGCTCACTGCACAGCACCGAATCATCTTCCAGACACACAACAACCCGCTGCACCCCTTTCTCATGCAGGGTGGTCAGTGCGGCCTGACGATCGTCGCACTCCGCCAGAATCTGCAGCTCTTTCAGCGTTGGTTTGAGGGTATGAATCCGCGACAGCCAGGGCTTGATTCTGTCGGCTTTAAATTCTGAAACCGTGTCGACAAACACCGGAACATCTCCGGCGAGGGTAAAGACCCACTCCAGGGACTCTGCCGTGAGATTACAGTCGGCCAGCACTACCCCAGCATGGGCCAGCAGCTCGCGCGACTGGTTCAGCAGCTGCGGCGTCAGCTCCTGCAGGATGTGCGTGTCGTTGATAGCCAGCACGGTGTCGTCCTGCGGGTTGGCAATCGACAGGTAGGTCGCCGTGCTTTGCCCGTGCAGGCGGATCGTACTCTGAACGTTAACGCCCGCCAGCCGGGTTTGCTCCAGCAGGGTTTCGCCATAAAAATCACTGCCGACCGCGGAGATCAGGTGTACCTCGCGGCCCAGCAGCGCCAGGTTATGGGCAATATTTCGCGCCACGCCACCTGCCGCGCACTGGATCGCCCCCGGATGGGAGGAGGGTTCAGGGAAGCGAATGTCGGCCACGCCGCGTATATCCATATTGATGGCGCCGAGCGCCACGCAATAATCCTGTTCGGTGAGGATATAGCCCTTGCCCTTGATCGCCCCTTTACGCATCAAATCCATGATGTGCGCGGCCACGCGCGAGCGGCTGATATCGAGGATCTGGGCGATTTCATGCTGCTGAATAAGAGGGTTGCGCCGCAGGATCTTCAGGATCTGCTTTTCCCTTTCGTTCATCATTATGCGGTGGCCTCGGCGTGCTGTTGTGCCTTCAGCCAGGCGATCTCTTCCGCCCAGATATCCGGGTTAATGGTTTCCAGCACCAGCGGAATACCGTCGAAACGCGGGTCCTGCATGATAAAGCGGAACGCGTCGTGGCCGATATTGCCTTCACCGAGGCTGTGGTGGCGGTCAACGCGGCTGCCAAAGGTGCTTTTCGCATCGTTGAGGTGCATGCCGCGCAGGTATTTAAAGCCCACGATGCGTTCGAATTCCGCGAAGGTTTTTGCACACTCTTCACTGCTGCGCAGGTCGTAACCGGCGGCAAAGGCGTGGCAGGTATCAATGCAGACGCCGATGCGGGATTTATCTTCCACGCCGTCGATGATGGCCGCCAGATGCTCAAAGCGGAACCCTAAGTTGCTGCCCTGTCCGGCGGTATTTTCAATTACTGCCGTCACCCCTTGCGTCTGTTCCAGCACGATATTGATCGACTCGGCGATCCGCACCAGGCAGGCATCTTCGTCGATCTGCGACAGATGGCTGCCCGGGTGGAAGTTCAGCAGCGTCAGGCCGAGTTGCTCGCAGCGCTGTACCTCATCGAGGAACGCCGCGCGGGATTTATCCAGCGCCTCCTGTTCCGGGTGACCGAGGTTAATCAGGAAGCTGTCGTGAGGCAGGATCTGACCGGAGGTGAAATGGTATTTTTCGCAGGCCGCTTTGAACTCATCAATTACCTGAGTGGTTAACGGCGCGGCGCGCCACTGGCGCTGATTTTTGGTGAACAGGGCGAAAGCGGTCGCCTCAATTTCGGCGGCACGAATGGCGGCGTTTGCCAGACCGCCAGCAGCGCTGACGTGCGCTCCAACATATTTCATACAGGGACTCCTGTTAACCCACAAACGCTAATGATAGCGGGTTAACAGGAGAAGGATGAAGTGGTTTATGCCAGCAGTCTGTGTACCGCCAGGTTAATGGCGCCCCCGCCGACAATCAGCCAGACGAAGAGCACCAGCGCCATCAGCAGCGGTTTGGCTCCGGCCTTTTTCAGGGCGCTGACGTGAGTGGTCAAACCCAGCGCCGCCATCGCCATCGCCAGCAGTACCGTATCCAGCGTCACCAGCATATCCACTACCGCTTTGGGCAGCAGATGGAACGAGTTAAACACCGCTACCACAATAAACAGGATCGCAAACCACGGAATGGTGATGTTGCTCTTCTCGCCGTTGCCCGCCGGAGCAAGCTGTTTCACCCGCGCCGCCAGAATCAGCAGGAAGGGGGCCAGCATCATCACCCGCAGCATTTTGGCGATCACCGCCGCATTCTCTGCTTCCGGGCTGATGGCGTGACCCGCAGCCACTACCTGGGCCACCTCATGCATCGTCGAGCCGATGTAAATCCCGTAGGTTTCCGGGCTAAACCAGTGCGCCACCAGCGGATACATCGCCGGATAGAGGAAGATCGCCAGGGTACCGAAGATCACCACCGTTGCCACGGCAACCGTCACCTTGCTGGCCTCGGCCTTTACCACCGGCTCGGTCGCCAGCACCGCCGCGGCGCCACAAATGCTGCTCCCGGCACCAATCAACCAGCTGGTCTGTTTGTCGAGCCCGAATACCTTCTGGCCGATAAAGCAGGCCAGCAGGAAGGTACTGGTCAGGGTTAACACGTCGATGGCGATCCCGCTGACGCCCACGTCAGCAATCTGCGCAAAGGTCAGGCGAAAACCGTACAGGATGATCCCGAGGCGCAGCAGGTGCTGTTTGGCGAAGATCACGCCGCTATCACAGGGTTTGTAGATGTGCGGATAGACCGTATTCCCGACCACCATACCCAGCAGGATGGCCAGCGTCAGGGCACTGAATCCCGCCCCGGCCACTGCCGGAATAGTGCCGCCCCATAAGGCCACACCGGTGACCAGCGCGCTCAGCGCCAGGCCAGGAATGTAGCGCCGGACTGAATGATGATGCTGCAGGGTGAGTGTTGTCATAACCTTCTCCTTTTCTCTGGCTAAAGGTTACGGCGCGCTGGTTTAAAAATAAAATTGATTATATATTTATAATTAATCTCTATAAGTGGTAAGCAGGGTGCTTACCGTTCCGGATGGTGACTATGCACATTACGTTACGCCAGCTTGAGGTCTTTGCCGAAGTGCTGAAAAGCGGGTCGACTACCCAGGCTTCCCAGATGTTGGCCCTGTCCCAGTCTGCTGTCAGCGCCGCGCTGACCGATCTCGAAGGCCAACTGGGGGTTCAGCTCTTTGACAGGGTAGGGAAGCGGCTGGTGGTGAACGAGCACGGACGCCTGCTCTATCCCCGCGCGCTGGCGCTGTTGGAGCAGACCGTCGAGATCGAACAGCTGTTTCGTGAAGACAACGGCGCCATCCGCGTCTATGCCAGCAGCACCATCGGCAACTACATCCTGCCGGAGGTGATTGCCCGCTACCGCCGCGATTTCCCGGGTTTGCCGCTGGAGATGAGCGTTGGCAACAGCCAGGACGTGATCAACGCGGTGATCGATTTTCGGGTGGATATCGGCCTTATCGAAGGGCCGTGCCACAACGCCGACATCATTGCGGATCCCTGGCTGGAGGATGAGCTGGTGGTCTTCGCCTCGCCAGCCTCTTCTTTATTACAGCAAGAGGTAACCCTGGAGCGGCTGGCGCAGGCACCGTGGATTTTGCGCGAGCAGGGGTCAGGCACGCGGGAGATCGTCGATTATCTGCTGCTGTCGCACCTGCCGCAGTTCCATATGGGCATGGAACTGGGCAATTCGGAAGCCATCAAACATGCGGTACGCCACGGTCTGGGCATCAGCTGCCTGTCGCGCCGGGTGATTGCCGAACAGCTGGAGAGCGGCCTGCTTGTGGAGATCCCCGTTCCGCTGCCGAACAAGCTGGTGCGTACTCTGTGGCGCATCCATCACCGCCAGAAGCACCTCTCCAACTCCCTGCAGCGTTTTCTGCGTTACTGCGAAATGTAAGCCCGTCCGGCGGCGTTTTGTCCGCCGGGATCTATTCCGCGCACCAATACTATTCTCTGCTTTACTTATAATCCTGGTCCGGTCATGAAGCTCTCTTATAACAGGGCATTTGTGCCGGAAGAGCTGGCGATCGTCTGCTACAATCGCGCCTCATTTTTTGAATGGACAGCATTTTCATATGGTTTCCGAAACTAAAACCACAGAAGCGCCCGCGCTACGTCGCGAACTCAAGGCGCGTCACCTGACGATGATTGCCATTGGCGGTTCTATTGGTACAGGTCTTTTTGTCGCCTCTGGTGCGACCATTTCTGCAGCGGGCCCGGGCGGCGCGCTCTTTTCCTATATCCTGATCGGTTTGATGGTCTACTTCCTGATGACCAGCCTGGGTGAACTGGCGGCGTACATGCCGGTATCCGGTTCTTTCTCTACCTACGGTCAGAAATACGTTGAAGAAGGCTTCGGCTTCGCGCTGGGCTGGAACTACTGGTACAACTGGGCGGTCACCATCGCCGTGGATCTGGTGGCATCGCAGCTGGTGATGACCTGGTGGTTCCCGGATACGCCGGGCTGGATCTGGAGTGCGCTCTTCCTCGGGGTGATCTTCCTGCTGAACTACATCTCCGTGCGCGGTTTTGGCGAAGCGGAATACTGGTTCTCGCTGATTAAAGTCGCCACGGTGATCATCTTTATCGCCGTGGGCGTGGCGATGATTGTTGGCATCTTCAAAGGCACCGAACCGGCGGGCTGGAGCAACTGGGGGATTGGCGATGCGCCGTTTGCCGGGGGCTTCTCGGCGATGATTGGCGTGGCGATGATCGTCGGCTTCTCCTTCCAGGGCACGGAGCTTATCGGTATTGCCGCCGGTGAATCCGAAAACCCGGAGAAGAACATTCCGCGCGCGGTGCGCCAGGTCTTCTGGCGTATCCTGCTGTTCTATGTGTTCGCGATCCTGATTATCAGCCTGATCATTCCGTATACCGATCCGAGCCTGCTGCGTAACGATGTAAAAGACATCAGCGTCAGCCCGTTCACCCTGGTGTTCCAGCATGCCGGTCTGCTCTCTGCGGCGGCGGTGATGAATGCGGTGATCCTGACGGCGGTACTGTCGGCGGGTAACTCCGGGATGTACGCCTCTACCCGTATGCTCTACTCCCTGGCCTGCGACGGCAAAGCGCCGCGTATCTTCGCGAAGCTGTCCCGGGGCGGCGTGCCGCGTAACGCGCTGTATGCCACCACCGTGATTGCCTGCCTGTGCTTCCTGACCTCGATGTTCGGCAACCAGACGGTCTACCTGTGGCTGCTGAACACCTCCGGGATGACGGGCTTTATCGCCTGGCTGGGGATCGCTATCAGCCACTACCGTTTCCGTCGCGGCTACGTGAAGCAGGGTTATGACATTAATAATCTGCCGTACCGTTCCGGGTTCTTCCCGCTGGGGCCGATCTTCGCCTTTGTGCTCTGTCTGATCATTACCCTGGGTCAGAACTACGAAGCCTTCCTGGCTGACACAATCGACTGGGGCGGCGTGGCAGCGACCTATATTGGTATCCCGCTGTTCCTGATCATCTGGTTTGGCTACAAGCTGACGAAGGGATCAAAGTTTGTCAGCTATGACGAAATGGACTTCCCGAATAGCTTCAAAAAATAAACGCATTACCTCTCTTAAACCCGCTCATCCGAGCGGGTTTTTTTATCTCCACAGTATGCCATCTTGACATAACTTTTAACAATTGAATTGATAATAGTTATCGTTTGCCTTATCATTATCGAATTATAAAAAAGCAATTGTGAGCAGTACATATTTGATTTTGCTGTGTTTACCTCATGGAGATAGTAAATGTTTAGGTTGAATCCCTTCGTTCGGGGAGGGCTGTGTGCGTCTGCTCTATCCCTGGCCCTGCCGGTTGTTGCGGCGGAATCTGGCGACACTATGGTGGTGACCGCCTCGGCCAACGAGCAAAACCTGAAGGATGCCCCGGCCAGTATCAGCGTCATCACCCAGCAGGATCTGCAGCGTAAGCCAGTGCAGAACCTGAAAGATGTGTTACGTGACGTTCCGGGCGTGCAATTAACTAACGAAGGGGACAACCGTAAGGGCGTCAGTATTCGCGGTCTGGACAGCAGCTACACGCTGATCCTGGTTGACGGTAAACGCGTTAACTCCCGCAACGCCGTTTTCCGCCATAACGACTTCGATCTCAACTGGGTGCCGGTTGACGCCATCGAGCGCATCGAAGTGGTGCGTGGGCCGATGTCCTCCCTCTACGGCTCTGATGCCCTGGGCGGCGTGGTCAACATTATCACCAAAAAGATCGGCCAGAAATGGACCGGCACTCTGACCGCCGACACCACCATTCAGGAGCACCGCGATCGTGGCGACACCTACGGCGGCCAGTTCTATACCAGCGGCCCGCTGGTGGATGGCGTCCTCGGCCTGAAAGCCTTTGGCAGCCTGTCAAAACGCGATAAAGACGATCCTCAGGATTCAACAACCAGCGCCACCGGCGAAACCCCGCGTATCGAGGGCTTCACCAGCCGCGATGCCAACGTGGAATTTGCCTGGACCCCAAACGAGAATCACGATTTTACCGCCGGCTACGGCTTTGACCGTCAGGACCGCGATTCCGACTCGCTGGATCAGAACCGCCTTGAGCGCCAGAACTACTCCCTGAGCCACAATGGCCGCTGGGGCCTGGGCAACAGCGAGCTGAAATTCTACGGCGAGAAGGTGGATAACAAGAACCCGAGCAACAGCAACCCAATCACGTCCGAAAGCAACTCCATTGACGGCAAATACGTTCTGCCCCTGGGAGAGATTAACCAGCTCCTGACCTTTGGTGGGGAATGGCGTCATGACAAGCTGAAAGATCCGGTTAACATCACCGGCGGTAGCAGCAGTAACACCTCTGCCAGCCAGTATGCGCTGTTCCTGGAAGATGAATGGCGGATCTTCGAGCCGCTGGCGCTGACCACCGGCGTGCGTATGGACGATCACGAAACCTACGGCGACCACTGGAGCCCGCGTGCTTATCTGGTCTATAACGCCACCGACACCCTGACGGTAAAAGGCGGCTGGGCGACGGCATTCAAAGCGCCATCCCTGCTGCAACTGAGTCCGGACTGGACCACCGGCTCCTGCCGCGGTGCCTGTGAAATTGTCGGTAGCCCGGATCTGAAGCCGGAAACCAGCGAAAGCATCGAATTAGGTCTCTACTATAACGGGGAAGAGGGCTGGTTAGAGGGCGTGCAGGGTAGCATTACCGCTTTCCAGAACGACGTAGATGATCGCATCAGCATTCTGCGTACCGCGAACGTTAATCAGGCGCAGGGCTACCCGAACTACGTCGGGCTGAATGCCGACGGCGAACCGGTGTTCCGTTACTACAACGTCAATAAGGCGCGTATTCGCGGCCTGGAGACGGAAGTTAAGTTCCCGATTGCCGAAGACTGGCGCATGACGCTGAATTACACCTACAACGACGGGCGTGATATCAGCAACGGCGACAACAAGCCGCTCTCCGACATGCCTTTCCATACCGCGAACGGCACGCTTGACTGGCAGGCAACACAGGCGTGGTCCTTCTACGTGCAGGGCAATTACACGGGTGAGAAACGCACTGTTACCGATGGGGATGCAACGCCGGGCGGCTACGTGGTGTGGAACACCGGTGGCGCATGGCAGGCAACCAAAAACGTCAAGCTGCGTGCGGGAGTGATGAACCTGCTGGATAAAGATCTCAGCCGCGACGACTACAGCTACACCGAAGAGGGACGCCGTTACTTTATGGCGGTGGATTACCAGTTCTGATGGTGGGATCGCCGGGCGGCGCTGCGCTTGCCCGGCCTACACCGGGCATCAGGCCGCACTTACTTCAATAACTGCTGCGCATGGAAGCGCAGATGATCTTCAATAAACGACGCAATAAAGTAGTAGCTGTGATCGTAGCCGGTCTGGATGCGCAATGTTAGCGGCCAGGCCTTCTGGCGCGCGGCTTCCGCCAGCACCGCCGGTTGTAACTGGCTCGCCAGGAACTGATCGGCATCACCCTGATCGATAAGGGTCGGGATCGCCTGTTCCGGCTGGCTGGCCAGCATCAGCGCGCAGCTGTCCCATTCCTGCCAGGTCGCGGCATCCTCACCCAGATAATGGCTGAACGCTTTTTGCCCCCACGGCACCTGAGCCGGATTCACGATCGGTGCAAAGGCCGACACGCTAACGTATTTACCCGGGTTTTTCAGTGCCATCACCAGCGCACCGTGGCCGCCCATTGAGTGGCCGCTGATGGCACAGCGATCGGATACCGCAAACTCTGCCTGGATCAGTGCCGGCAGCTCATCGCGCAGGTAATCGTACATCCGGTAATGATTGGCCCAGGGCGCCTGAGTGGCGTTGAGGTAGAACCCGGCGCCTTTGCCAAGGTCGTAACCGGCATCGTCTGCCACGTCGTCACCGCGCGGGCTGGTATCCGGCATCACCAGAGCGATCCCCAGTTCCGCCGCCACGCGCTGAGCGCCCGCTTTGGTAGTGAAGTTCTCATCGTTGCAGGTCAGGCCGGAGAGCCAGTACAGCACCGGCGGTTTTGCCGCGCCGGTATCCGGAGGCAGAAAAATGCTGAATGTCATCGCGCAGTTCAGCACTGCCGAGTCATGACGCCAGCGCTGCTGTCGACCTTCAAAACAGTGGTGCTCTTCGAGCAGTTCCATGCAGGGCTCCTTCAGGAAGGTTGTATAAAGAGATGAAGGTCATAATACAGATAATTCAATAACGAGTGAGTAACTTTCACTTCCGCATTAACGACATATCCTGCATCATGAATTTACGAAACTTTAACATCTGGAGTGGTCATGGCGCTGCGTATCGCGCTCAGCGGTTTTGTGGTTCTGGTGGTGGCGATGGGAATAGGGCGTTTCGCCTTTACACCCCAGGTGCCGCTGATGATTGCGGCAGGGCAACTGACCCTGACCAGCGCCGGGCTGGTGGCGGCCATGAACTACCTCGGCTATCTGGTGGGAGCATGGGATGCCATGCGCGCGCACCGGTTTGTCGAAGGCCGTCTGTGGCTGGGGATCGTTGGCGCGGTGGCGTTGACTCTGCTCTCGGCCGTGGCCGATAACGCCGTGGTCCACGGGCTGCTGCGGTTTGTCATTGGCTGCATGAGTGGCTGGTCGATGGTACTGATCGCCGCCTGGACCAACGATCGGCTGGCCCATTTCGGTAAGCCAGGCCTCAGTGCCGCGGTCTTCGCCGGGCCGGGGGCAGGCATCACGATAAGCGGTCTGCTGGCGGTGTGGATCCAGGCCCAGGGGTTGTCGGCCAGCGCGGCATGGCAAATCTACGGCGTGCTGGCGCTGGTGCTGATCGCAGTGGTGGCTCGCTATCTGCCGCGTGCCGGGCAGCTGCACCGCCCGGGTACCACGCCGGAGCCGCTGGCGCTGACCCGGGATCTGCGTCGTCTGGTCTGGAGCTACAGTCTGGCCGGGTTTGGCTATATTCTCCCGGCGACCTTTCTGTCGCAGATGGCGGCGCTGCGCTTTCCTGGCAGCGCGTTTGCCCAGTTTGTCTGGCCGGTTTTCGGCGTGGCTTCGGTGGTGGGCATTGCCCTGAGTATCGCTCTGCGCCATCTCTCCACCACGAATCGCAGACTGGCGCTGGTGCTCTGGCTGCAGGCGGTGGGGGTGATTGCTGCCTGGCTGTTGCCGGGGATGGCCGGTCTGGTGACCGGTGCATTGCTGGTGGGCGGCGGATTTTTATGTTCGGTACAGCTCTCGCTGCTTTACGGGCGTGAACTGGCACCGAATCATACGCGTTACATGGCCGGATTACTCACCACCGGCTATGCCATCGGGCAGCTAATTGGCCCGATGACCTCGGCGCTGTCGAGCTGGCTCACCCACCAGCTGGAGCCCGCTCTGGGCCTTGCGGGTATCGCCCTTTTCGTGGCGGGCGGGCTGGTCTGGCAGCGTCAGGTTGAAAGGTAACGGCAATTGCAATAATTATCGCGGTGAATACTGGATTATGCTCGCCGCCTCGCGCACAATGACTGCACATTTTGCCCCATGTAGGGCAGAAGCGCGCCACACCTGCAGGAGAAAAGAATGTCATCAATGAGTAAAGAAGCAGCTCTCGTCCACGAAGCGCTGGTTGCGCACGGCCTTGAAACCCCGTTGCGTCCACCGGTTCAGGATCTGGACAACGAAACACGTAAACGTCTTATTTCCGGCCATATGACCGAAATCATGCAGCTGCTGAATCTCGATTTGAGCGATGACAGTCTGATGGAGACCCCACGTCGCATCGCCAAAATGTATGTCGATGAGATTTTCTCCGGCCTGGATTACGCCAATTTCCCGAAAATCACCGTCATTGAAAACAAAATGAAGGTCGATGAGATGGTAACGGTGCGTGATATCACCCTGACCAGCACCTGTGAACACCACTTTGTGACCATCGACGGCAAAGCGACCGTGGCCTATATTCCGAAAGATGCAGTCATTGGTCTGTCGAAAATTAACCGCATCGTGCAGTTCTTTGCCCAGCGTCCGCAGGTGCAGGAGCGTTTAACCCAGCAGATCCTGATCGCGCTGCAGACGCTGCTTGGCACTAACAACGTGGCGGTTTCCATTGACGCGGTGCATTACTGCGTGAAAGCGCGCGGTATTCGCGATGCGACCAGCGCCACCACGACCACCTCGCTGGGCGGCCTGTTTAAATCAAGCCAGAACACCCGTCAGGAGTTCCTGCGCGCCGTGCGTCACCACGACTGATCATCAGGGCAGAATAGATGGAAAGAAATGTCACGCTGGATTTCGTTCGTGGCGTCGCTATTCTGGGTATTCTGCTGCTCAATATCAGCGGCTTCGGTCTGCCGAAAGCCGCTTATCTCAATCCCGCCTGGTATGGCGATATTACCCTTAGCGACGCCTGGACATGGGCGGTGCTGGATCTCTTCGCCCAGGTCAAATTCCTCACCCTGTTTGCCCTGCTGTTCGGGGCCGGCCTTCAGCTGCTGCTGAAGCGCGGTAAACGCTGGATCCAGGCCCGACTTTCGCTGCTGGTGCTGCTCGGATTTATTCATGGCCTGCTGTTCTGGGACGGCGACATTCTGCTGGCCTACGGGCTGGTGGGGCTGATCTGCTGGCGCATCATCCGCGATGCGCACGATATCAAAAATCTCTTCAATACCGGCGTGGTGCTGTTCCTTATCGGCGTGGCTATCCTGCTGCTGCTGGGGGTGATCTCTGGCGGTTCCACCAATCGTTCCTGGGTGCCGGATGCGGCCAACCTGCAGTATGAGCAGTACTGGAAGCTGGGCGGCGGGATGGAGGCCGTCAGTAACCGGGCCGATATGATTGGCAACAGCCTGCTGGCGCTCGGGGCGCAGTACGGCTGGCAGTTGGCGGGAATGATGCTGATTGGCGCCGCGCTGATGCGTACCGGCTGGCTTAAAGGCGAGTTTAGCCTGCGTCACTACCGGCGAACCGGGATCTGGCTGGTGCTGGCCGGGCTGGCGATTAATCTCCCGGCGGTGATCGCCCAGTGGTATCTGCACTGGGATTACCGCTGGTGTGCGTTTTTGTTACAGGCCCCGCGTGAACTGAGTGCGCCGTTGCAGACGATAGGCTATGCCGCACTCATCTATGGCTTCTGGCCGCAGCTCTGCCGTTACCGTCTGGTGATCGCGGTGGCCTGTGTGGGACGCATGGCGCTCAGCAACTACCTTTTACAGACGCTGATCTGCACCACCTTGTTCTATCGCCTCGGCCTTTTTATGCAGTTTGATCGCCTGCAGTTGATGGGTTTCGTCCTGCCAATATGGCTGGTGAATATCCTGTTCTCTGTTTTCTGGCTGCGTTATTTCCGTCAGGGGCCGGTGGAATGGCTATGGCGGCAATTAACCGCACGTGCTGCAGGGGTTTCATTAAGTAATACATCCGGATAACGATCTGGATCACAATCATTAACAAAACGGATGTAACCGTTTTCATCCTTGTGAGCTTCTTCACGTAGTCCTCCCTTTCTCGCTGCCAGAATAGTCACCTTGCTAAACACAGGGGGTGTCTGTGAGTTGCTGCAATCTAAATAAGGGTGGTGAATATGATCACCATTCGTGACGTCGCGCGTCAGGCAGGCGTTTCTGTCGCCACCGTTTCCCGGGTTCTTAATAACAGCGCGCTGGTCAGTCCGGAGACGCGTGAGTGCGTGATGAAAGCCGTCACGGCGCTGGGCTACCGGCCTAATGCCAACGCCCAGGCACTGGCAACCCAGGTCAGCGACACCATTGGCGTGGTGGTGATGGACGTGTCGGATGCCTTCTTTGGTGCCCTGGTAAAAGCCGTGGACATGGTTGCTCAGGAGCATCAGAAAAATGTGTTAATCGGCAACAGCTACCACGAGGCGGAAAAAGAGCGTAACGCCATTGAGGTGTTGATTCGTCAGCGCTGTAACGCCCTGATCGTTCACTCAAAAGCCTTAAGTGATGAAGAACTGTCTGCCCTGATGGAGCAGATCCCCGGCATGGTGCTGGTCAACCGCATCGTGCCTGGCTATGCCCACCGCTGCGTCTGCCTTGATAACGTCAGCGGAGCGATGATGGCGACGCGGATGCTGGTGAATAATGGCCATCAGCGCATCGGCTATCTTGCGTCAAACCACCGCATTGAAGATGACGAAATGCGTCGTGAAGGCTGGCAAAAAGCGTTGCTGGAGCAGGGTATTACCGCCCCGGACAGCTGGATCGGCACCGGCTCGCCGGACATGCAGGGCGGGGAGGCGGCCATGGTAGAGCTGCTCGGGCGCAATCTGCAGTTGACCGCAGTCTTTGCCTACAACGACAGCATGGCCGCAGGGGCGCTAACCGCCCTGAAAGATAACGGCATTGCGGTGCCACAGCATTTGTCATTGATTGGTTTTGATGATATCCCCATTGCCCGTTACACGGACCCGCAGTTGACAACGGTGCGCTACCCCATCGCCTCCATGGCGCGGCTGGCCACAGAGCTGGCGTTACAGGGGGCCGCAGGCAAGCTCGATATCAACGCAACCCACTGTTTCATGCCGACTTTAGTGCGTCGCCATTCGGTTGCCATTCGGCAAATTGTGGTGCCGATCACTAACTAATAATTCGTCGTGATGTAACCGTTTTCAATTTGTGAGTAAATTCACAGTAAGTTAACAATGCGCTGTCTATGATGTCAGCGTTTTAGTGACTGAAACGCTATGTAACGGTGAGTAATCGTTTTTACTATAGCCACGGCACGTTAAACATCCAAAAAAACGCATTCTGGAGCGTTACCGACCAAGGAAGATAGAAATTTTATAAGTGGACTTCGGCGGACAGTAACGTTTCTTTAACATGCCGCCGCCGATCGTTATTCACACGAACTACCCTGCATAAAAAAAACCGGAGATATCATGAATAAGAAGGTGTTGACTCTGTCTGCTGTTATGGCAAGCATGCTTTTTGGTGCGACCGCGCACGCTGCAGATAGCCGTATTGGTGTGACTATCTATAAATACGACGACAACTTTATGTCTGTTGTGCGTAAAGCCATCGAGAAAGAGGGCAAAGGGGCGCCAGACGTTCAGCTGCTGATGAATGACTCTCAGAATGACCAGTCCAAACAGAACGACCAGATTGACGTCCTGCTGGCTAAAGGCGTGAAAGCCCTGGCGATCAACCTGGTTGACCCGGCTGCTGCGGGCACCGTTATTGAGAAAGCACGTGGCCAGAATGTGCCAATTGTGTTCTTCAACAAAGAACCTTCCCGTAAAGCGCTGGATAGCTACGACAAAGCCTTCTACGTGGGCACTGACTCCAAAGAATCCGGCATCATTCAGGGCGACCTGATTGCTAAACACTGGGCTGCTAACCCGAACTGGGATCTGAACAAAGACGGTCAGGTTCAGTTCGTTCTGCTGAAAGGCGAGCCGGGCCACCCGGATGCTGAAGCACGTACCACTTACGTGATCAAAGAGCTGAACGACAAGGGTCTGAAAACCCAGCAGCTGGCATTAGATACCGCCATGTGGGACACCGCGATGGCGAAAGACAAGATGGACGCCTGGCTGTCTGGCCCGAACGCTGACAAAATCGAAGTGGTTATCGCCAACAACGATGCGATGGCAATGGGTGCTGTAGAAGCGCTGAAAGCTCACAACAAATCTTCTGTGCCGGTATTTGGCGTGGATGCCCTGCCTGAAGCAATGGCGCTGGTTAAATCTGGCGCAATGGCCGGTACCGTGCTGAATGATGCTAACAACCAGGCGAAAGCTACCTTCGATCTGGCGAAAAACCTGGCAGACGGCAAAGGCGCGGCTGACGGTACCAACTGGAAAATCGAAAACAAAGTTGTTCGCGTACCCTACGTTGGCGTAGATAAAGAAAACCTGGCGCAGTTCACCAGTAAATAAGTTTTAGCATTCCACTGGGCGCAGTTTCTGCGCCCTTTTATCACGCGACGCGAGGCCGAGAAGGTATAATTATGGTCAGCACAACGACTCAGTCGTCCGGTGAATTCTTGTTGGAAATGAGCGGTATCAACAAGTCTTTTCCCGGGGTTAAAGCACTGGATAATGTTAATTTAAAAGTACGGCCTCACTCTATTCACGCTTTAATGGGTGAAAACGGTGCGGGTAAATCAACATTATTGAAATGCTTATTTGGGATCTATCAAAAAGATTCTGGCAGCATTCTTTTTCAGGGGAAAGAGATCGATTTCCATTCCGCCAAAGAGGCACTGGAAAACGGTATTTCGATGGTTCACCAGGAGCTTAACCTGGTACTTCAGCGTTCTGTTATGGACAATATGTGGTTGGGTCGTTATCCAACCAAAGGCGTATTTGTCGATCAGGACAAAATGTATCGCGATACGAAAGCCATTTTTGATGAACTGGATATTGATATCGATCCGCGTGCGCGCGTGGGTACGTTATCAGTGTCACAGATGCAGATGATCGAAATCGCCAAGGCGTTCTCCTATAACGCCAAAATCGTGATTATGGATGAGCCGACCTCTTCATTAACGGAGAAAGAGGTGAACCACCTGTTCACCATTATCCGTAAGCTGAAGGATCGCGGCTGCGGCATCGTTTATATCTCGCACAAAATGGAAGAGATCTTCCAGCTGTGTGATGAGATCACGGTGCTGCGCGACGGTCAGTGGATTGCCACTCAGCCGCTGGAAGGGCTGGACATGGACAAGATCATCGCCATGATGGTGGGTCGCTCCCTGAACCAGCGTTTCCCGACCAAAGAGAACAAGCCGGGCGAAGTGATTCTGGAAGTACGCAACCTGACGTCGCTGCGTCAGCCTTCCATTCGCGATATCTCCTTCGACCTGCACAAAGGCGAGATCCTCGGGATTGCCGGTCTGGTGGGGGCCAAGCGTACCGATATCGTCGAGACCCTGTTCGGTATTCGCGAGAAATCCGGCGGGACCATCACCCTGCACGGGAAAAAGATCAATAATCATAACGCCAACGAAGCCATTAACCACGGTTTTGCGCTGGTGACGGAAGAGCGCCGCTCAACCGGTATTTACGCCTATCTGGATATTAACTTTAACTCGTTAATTTCTAATATTCAGAATTACAAAAACAAAATCGGTCTGTTGGATAATTCCCGCATGAAGAGCGATACCCAATGGGTAATTGACTCGATGCGTGTAAAAACCCCAGGACATCGTACGCAAATTGGCTCGCTCTCCGGTGGTAATCAGCAGAAGGTGATTATCGGACGCTGGTTATTAACTCAGCCTGAAATTCTGATGCTGGATGAACCCACCCGTGGTATCGATGTGGGGGCAAAGTTTGAAATTTATCAGCTGATTGCTGAATTAGCCAAGAAAGATAAAGGGATCATTATTATTTCGTCCGAAATGCCGGAATTGTTAGGGATCACAGATCGTATTCTGGTCATGAGCAATGGTCTCGTTGCCGGAATTGTTGAAACCAAAACGACAACGCAAAACGAAATTTTGCGTCTTGCGTCTTTGCACCTTTAAGATTAGGGGCTCCTCATGAGTGCGTTAAATAAGAAAAGTTTTCTTACTTATCTGAAAGAAGGCGGTATTTACGTTGTTCTTTTAGTCTTGCTGGCCATTATTATTTTCCAGGATCCGACATTCTTAAGTCTCCTGAACTTAAGTAACATTCTGACCCAGTCTTCGGTGCGTATTATTATCGCCCTGGGCGTAGCGGGTCTGATCGTCACCCAGGGTACTGACCTGTCAGCCGGTCGTCAGGTTGGTCTGGCGGCGGTTGTCGCGGCAACGCTTCTGCAGTCGATGGAAAACGCCAACAAGGTGTTCCCGGAGATGGCAACCATGCCGATTATCGTGGTAGTCCTGATTGTCTGCGCTATCGGTGCGATCATCGGTCTGATTAACGGTATCATCATCGCTTACCTGAACGTAACGCCGTTTATCACCACCCTGGGTACGATGATCATCGTTTACGGTATCAACTCCCTGTACTACGACTTCGTGGGTGCCTCGCCGATTTCCGGTTTCGACAGCGGCTTCTCTACCTTCGCGCAGGGCTTTATCGCGCTGGGCAGCTTCCGTCTCTCTTACATCACCTTCTACGCCCTGATTGCGGTGGCCTTTGTCTGGGTGCTGTGGAACAAAACCCGCTTCGGTAAAAACATCTTCGCTATCGGCGGTAACCCGGAAGCAGCCAAAGTCTCCGGTGTTAACGTGGCGCTGAACCTGCTGGTTATCTATGCCCTCTCCGGCGTGTTCTACGCGTTCGGTGGCTTGCTGGAAGCGGGCCGTATCGGCTCTGCCACAAACAACCTCGGCTTTATGTATGAGCTGGATGCGATTGCGGCCTGCGTGGTGGGCGGCGTCTCCTTCAGCGGCGGTGTGGGTACTGTGCTTGGCGTGGTAACCGGTGTGATCATCTTCACCGTTATCAACTACGGCCTGACCTATATCGGCGTGAACCCGTACTGGCAGTACATTATCAAAGGCGCGATCATTATCTTCGCCGTTGCGCTGGACTCCCTGAAGTACGCGCGTAAGAAGTAAGATTGGTGATAATAAAAAACCCGCGTAATGCGGGTTTTTTTATGCCCGGCGGTGCTGCGCTTGCACGGGCCTACGGTATTACGGGGTTTTGTAGGCCGGGTAAGGCGAAGCCGCCACCCGGCGGGGGTTACTTCTTCTTCTGCATCTCCAGCAGCTGTTCTGGCGTGACCGCCGGATAACCCTGGGCATCTTCCGGCACTTCGAGCATCGCCGGGATCGGCACCAGCGGGCCTAAGAAGCGCGGCTCACGTTTGAAGACATAGAGATCGGCCAGTGCCCCCAGTCGGGCGCCAAACTCGCGCACCCGCACGGTGAGCATGTCTTTCGGTGACGGGACGGCATAACACTGCGCCTGAATGCCCATATGCAGAGCAATAAACAGCGCGCGCTCGCAGTGGAAGCGCTGGGTGATGATGATGAAATCGTTGGTATCGAACACCTTGCGGGTGCGCACAATCGAATCGAGGGTTCTGAAACCCGCGTAGTCGAGCACGATATCTGCCGGATCAACGCCTGCGGCAATCAGATCCTTACGCATGGTGACCGGCTCATTGTAGCTCTGCAGCGCGTTATCGCCGCTCAGCAACAGGTAGTTGACCTTCCCACTGTTGTAGGCGTTGAGTGCTCCCTGAATGCGGTAACGGTAATACTGGTTGATCACCCCGGTGCGGTAATACTTGGCGGTGCCGAGCACTACGCCGACCTGACGGTAGGGCAAGTCCTGAAGGTCATCAAAGATATAGGGGGCCGTTTTCCAGCTCATCCAGCGGTCGAGGCCCAGCGCAGTCAGCAGCACAATGGCGATCAGGGCAACCAGGCTGTAAAACACGCGCTTTAACATACAGATGACTCTTACCAAAGGTGAAATTTCACTCAGGCTACTTTACCCGTCTGGTAAGCGCAAGAAACGGCGGTTTAATTGGAGGGATTTTCATCAATTGTGCGGGCATTGCTGCCCGCATCAAGGACTTACGCCAGTAGAACGCGGTCGATGCTGGTGCAACCCAGGGCGCGCAGCGTGGCCGCAGTGGCATCCCACTGGATCAGCGGAGCGTCGGCTTTTTCCGCCAGAATGGCGCGCTGGATGTCCGGGTAGTCGTAACCGTTGAGGCTGAGCAGGTTCAGGGCGCCCTGCAGCGGTGGCAGCGTCGGGTTAAAGGCGGCGTTCTCGGCATAGCTGCCGGTGAAGAGTCGGCCATCGCGACACTCCAGCGCCACGCCGCTCGGGGAGTTACTGTACGGTGCATGCGACTTGTTGGCGGCGATAATAGCCGCCTGGGCCAGCTCGTCACCACTGACGGCGTAGCCATGATCCTGCTCATCCATCAGCAGGGATTTAATCTCCAGATCCTTCGGTCCGAAGGCGTCCGGCAGATAATCTTCCAGCGTATGCGGGGCGCGGCCCGGGAGGTTGATGCGCAGCTGCAATCCGCTGTTGAGCTCGTTCATAAACTGACGACAGTGGCCGCACGGCGTGTAGTTCACGGTAATGGCCTGCAGGGAGTGTTCCCCGCGCAGCCAGGCGTGGCTGATGGCGCTCTGTTCTGCATGCACGGTCTGCTGCATGGTGGCCCCGATAAACTCCATATTGCCGCCGAAGTACCAGGTGCCGCTCACGCCGCGCGCAATGGCGCCGACGTTGAAATGAGAGAGGTCAGCTCGGGCGCAGGCTGCTGCCAGGGGCAGAAGTGCAAAGGCCAGCGCGTCATCATCCAGATCGGTAGCACCTTTCAGGGCGTTGACCTGTTCAGCCGTCAGCAGGGCGGGGAAGTGTGCATCCGCCAGAACCGGGGCGAGGGCTGACTGCAAATTCCCTGCAAGCTGAGCGAAAGCTGATTGAAAACGTGGATGCATGGCGTTGCCTCATAAAGGTTAATGGATCGGTAGTGTACGGAGCCGATGCGGCTTTATATGTGACTCAGATCTCATTATTTGTGCAACTTATGAAACTCAAATGAAAAATGCGCGACGCGTCGCAAATTTTAGCCCATTACCGCCAGAATAATCGGGAACAGGAACGGCGCAATTAGCGAGGTCATGATCCCGCAGATCACCAGCGCCAGGGAGCTGAATGCCCCTTCCTGATAATCCAGCTCCGCACAGCGGGCGGTGCCGAGGGCGTGCGAGGCGGTGCCCATCGCCAGACCACGGGCAGACTTAGTGCGAATGCGCATCGCATTCAGCAGCGTATGCCCCAATACCGCCCCGAGAATACCGACATAAATAACGCACACGGCGCTGATTGCCGGGATGCCGCCGAGACTGCCACCCACTGCCATCGCGATCGGCGTGGTCACGGATTTAGGTAAAATAGAGGCCGCGATTTCCGGCGTCGCCCCCATCAGCAATGCCACCGACGTACCGGTGATCATTGCCACCACGCTGCCCACCAGGCAGATGGTAATGATCGACTTCCAGCGGGCGCGGATCTGGTGCAGCTGTTCATACAGCGGAAACGCCAGCGCCACCACCGCAGGCTGGAGCAGATCGTTGAGGACCTTGCTGCCCTGGAAATATTTCGCGTAAGGGATGCCGGTCAGCAGCAGGAACGGAATAATCACCACCATCGCCACCAGCAGGGGGTTAAGCAGGGGGAACTTCAGGCGCACCGCCAGCTTGCGGGCGGCGAAGAATACCGCCACGGTGAGCGGCAGCGACCACCAGATATTGGCCATCATTTGTTCTGTCCTTTCTGTCCAACCACGTTACGTTCCCCGTGCACCAGGTGCGTGCTCCAGCTCACCACTAAAAACGCCACCAGCGTACTGATGGTGCAGGAGACAAATATCGGGCCAAACTGCGCACTCAGCAGGTCGTAATACTGCATCACCCCCACGCCAATCGGCACGAACAGCAGCGCCATATAGCGGATTAATACCGAGCAGCCGGGCTTGACCCATTTTGCCGGGAGGATTTGCAGCGCGAGCAGCACAAAGAGGATCAGCATGCCAATAATGCTGCCGGGGATGGTAATGGGCAGCAGGGAGGCGAGAAAGATACCCGCATAGAGGCAGGCATAAATCAGGATGAAGGCGCGCAGGTATTGCCAGACAACTATCAATGATTTCTTCATGGTGAAAGTCCTTAATGGAACGCATTCATCATACAATTAAAACCGGAAACGTGCTACGGATCACATCATGACTTTTGAGCATACCAGACATTACTTTCTGGAACGTTGGGCATTTCCCCAAACCGCAGGAGACAACGCGGCGCTGACAAGATACGATCAACAGATAAAGATAATGATGCTCAAATCCGGCCCTTACCCTTTACTGGAGGTAAACAATGCCATCAATTCTCATTAAAACCGCCGACGAGCTGGCTCGCCAGCGCCACGCGGGTGAACTGCTGGCCTCGGTGTTCACCATGCTGGACGACTTTATTAAGCCTGGCGTATCCACTATGGAGATCAACAATCGCGCCGAGGCCTTTATTGTCGATCAGCTTAAGTCCCGTCCGGCCAGCAAAGGGCAATATGATTACCCCTACGTGCTGAACACCTCGGTCAACGACGTGGTCTGCCACGGGATCCCTAAAGAGTCGGAACACCTTAAATCCGGGGCTATCGTCAACGTCGACATCACCCTCGAAAACGCGGGCATGATCGCCGACTCCAGTAAAATGTATCTCATTGGCGAGGTTTCACCCCTGGCCCGCCGGCTGGTGAAAGCGACCTACGAAGGGATGTGGAAGGGGATCAGGGCCGTCAAACCGGGTGCCACGCTGGGCGATATCGGCCACGCCATTCAGTCTTATGTTGAAAGCCAGGGCTACAGCGTGGTGCGCGAGTATTGCGGGCACGGCATTGGCAAAGAGATGCACGAGGAGCCGCAGATCCTGCACTACGGCAAACCTGGCGAAGGCCCTGTATTACAGGAGGGGATGGTCTTTACCATCGAACCGATGATCAACCAGGGCGGCAGCCGGATCAAAACGAAGAAAGATGGCTGGACGGTGGTGACACGTGACAAAAAGCTCTCTGCCCAGTGGGAACATACCATCGCCGTGACCGCAGACGGGTTTGAGGTGCTGACCCTGCGCCCCGAAGAGTCCATTCCCGATTAAAGCCGCAACCCACACGCATCTCTGTCCTGACGCTTCCCACCTTTGGCGGGAGCGGCTACTATAGCGCCTCTTTTTTGACGGGTACTGATATGCGTGTATTACTGGCACCGATGGAAGGCGTGCTCGATTCGCTGGTGCGTGAGCTGCTGACCGACGTTAACGATTATGATCATTGCATCACCGAGTTCCTGCGGGTGGTGGATATGTTGTTGCCGGTAAAATCGTTTTACAGACTCTGCCCGGAGCTGCATCACCAGAGCCGCACCCCTTCCGGTACTCTGGTGCGGATACAGCTGCTGGGGCAATATCCCGAGTGGCTGGCGGAAAACGCCGCCCGCGCCGTTGAGCTGGGCTCCTGGGGCGTGGATCTGAACTGCGGCTGTCCATCGAAAATGGTCAATGGCAGCGGCGGCGGGGCCACGCTGCTTAAAGATCCCGAGCTGATCTACCGCGGCGCGAAAGCGATGCGTGAGGCGGTGCCCTCCCATCTGCCGGTCACGGTGAAGGTCCGTCTGGGCTGGGACAGCGGCGACAGGCAGTTTGAAATTGCCGATGCGGTGCAGCAGGCGGGTGCCAGCGAGCTGGTGGTTCACGGCCGCACCAAAGAGGATGGCTACAAAGCTGAACGCATTAACTGGCAGGCCATCGGCGAGATCCGCAGGCGTCTGACCATCCCGGTGGTGGCCAACGGCGAAATCTGGGATCGCGAAAGCGCCCTGGCCTGTATGGCGGAAACCGGCTGCGATTCAGTGATGATCGGGCGTGGGGCGCTCAACGTGCCTAACCTCAGCCGGGTGATTAAATACAACGAGCCGCGGATGCCCTGGCCGGAGGTGGTGACCCTGCTGAAGAAGTATACCCGCCTCGAAAAGCAGGGCGACACCGGCCTGTATCACGTGGCGCGCATCAAGCAGTGGCTGAGCTATCTGCGCAAAGAGTATGACGACGCTCTGGATCTGTTTCAGGAGATCCGCGCCCTGCAATCTTCGGCAGAAATCGCCCGGGTCATCCAGTCAAAATAAGCCTGGTTCGATCTGCGTCACGTTTTTCAGCGAGGCGCATTGTGGCATCGAATGAAACTGGTAAAGTGCGTCAACTGGATTGTTACTGCTGCGGCAGGCAAAACCTGATTTTCTGGCATCTGTCAGAGGTCAGGTTTTTTTGTTTCTGGGGCATGGAATGAAAATCGCCAAAATACTGAATAACAATGTGGTGGTTGTTCTGGATGAACAGGGACGCGAACAGGTGGTGATGGGCCGTGGGCTGGCCTTTCAGAAGCGCATCGGTGACGTGCTCGACAAAACAAACATCGAGAAAGTGTTTGCCCTGCAAAGCGACGAGCTGGTGCAGCGGCTGGGGGAGTTACTCAGCCAGATCCCGCTGGAAGTGATGACCACCTGCGACCGCATTATCGGGCTGGCGGCGCAGCGGCTGGGCAAGCTGCAGGAGAGTTTGTACATCACCTTAACCGACCACTGCTACTTTGCGATTGAGCGGCAGAAGAAGGGACTGGCGATCAAAAACGTGCTGCTGTGGGACATCAAGCGGCTCTACCCGCGCGAGTTTGAGCTGGGCCAGCAGGCCCGGGCCATCATCGCGAAACGGCTGGGCGTGGAGCTGGGTGAAGATGAAGCCGGGTTTATCGCCCTGCATCTGGTCACTGCCCAGCTGCACAGCGAGATGCCGGAGGTGATGCACGTCACCCGGGTGATGCAGGAGATCCTGCAGCTGGTGAAATACAGCTTACAGCTGGAGTATGACGAGGAGTCGCTAAGTTATCAGCGCTTCGTCACCCATCTGAAGTTTTTCGCCCAGCGGATGCTGACCCGCACCGTGGTCGCCGACGACGATGCCTCGCTGCACTCGGCGGTAAAAGATAACTACGCGAAGGCGTGGGTGTGCGCCGAGAAGATCGCCCGGCATCTGCAAAAGAGTTATCAGCGCGAGCTGACCACCGAAGAAATTATGTTTCTCACCATTCATATTGAGCGCGTGAGAAAAGAGGGGCGCTAAGTCCCCAATCTGGATTGTTACTGCACTACGCAGGCAAAACCTGAGCGCGGCTCCCGAAAGGGCGTCGTTCTCGGGTTTTTTTGTTTTTAGACTCAGTCAAACCCTGCCTGCGGGCAGCGAAGAAAGGAAAACGGAGATGGAATATCAAGCGTTGGCGAAGGATATTCTCAGCCACATTGGCGGCAAAGAGAACATCGTCAGTCTGGTGCATTGCGCGACCCGGCTGCGTTTCAAACTGAAAGACAAACATAAAGCGGATGGTGAAGGGCTGAAGAAACATCCTGGCGTGATCATGGTGGTCGAAAGCGGCGGCCAATTTCAGGTGGTGATTGGCAACCACGTTCACGACGTCTGGCAGGCGGTGTGCCAGGAGGCGGGGCTGGCTGACGACGCGGCACCTGTCACCGAGGATAAAGGCGAAAAAACCAGCCTTGGCGGTCAGCTTATCGATATTGTCTCCGGCATTTTTACCCCTTTTATCGGCGTCCTTGCCGCCTCGGGGATCCTGAAGGGGTTGCTGGCGCTGGCGGTGGTGTGCGGCTGGCTGACTACCGACAGCGGCACCTACAAAATCTGGTTTGCCACCAGTGACGCGCTATTCTTCTTCTTCCCGCTGGTGCTCGGCTATACCGCCGGGAAAAAGTTTGGCGGCAGCCCGTTTATCACCATGGTGATTGGTGGGGCGCTGGTGCACCCGACCATGATTCAGGCCTTCGAGGCCAGCCAGCAGGCGGGCGCGGCGGCCAATGCCTTCCTCGGCATTCCGGTGATCTGGTTTAACTACAGCACCTCGGTCATTCCGATCATCCTTGCCGCCTGGGTCAGCTGCTGGCTGGAGAAGCAGGGCAATAAGCGCCTGCCGTCGGCGATGAAAAATTTCTTCACCCCGCTGATCTGCCTCGGCGTTACGGTACCGCTGACCTTTCTGGTGATTGGCCCGGTGGCCACCTGGCTCAGCCAGATGCTGGCCAACAGCTATCAGTGGATCTACGTGCTGGCTCCGTGGCTGGCGGGTGCCGCGATGGGCGCGGTGTGGCAGGTGTGCGTCATCTTCGGCCTGCACTGGGGGCTGGTGCCGCTGATGATCAATAACCTCGCGGTGCTGGGTCATGACTCGATGCTGCCGATGCTGCTCCCGGCGGTGATGGGCCAGGTGGGGGCCGCGTTCGGCGTGTTCCTGCGTACCCGGGATACAAAGCTGAAAATGCTGGCGGGCTCCTCGGTCACTGCCGGGATTTTCGGTATCACTGAACCGGCGGTGTATGGCGTGAACCTGCCCCTGCGTCGTCCTTTTATCTTCGGCTGCGTGGCCGGAGCGGTGGGCGGCGCGATTGTCGGTTTCTTCGATACTCACGTTTACTCCTTTGGCTTCGGCAATATCTTCACCATCGCGCAGATGATTCCCCCAACGGGGGTGGACGCCACGCTGTGGGGCGGGATTGCGGGAATGGTGGTGGCGCTGGTGCTGAGCTGCGTCCTGACCCTGATTGCCGGCATGCCTGCCAGCCCGGCCCCGGACTCTTCCCCGACGGTGGTTAACGCCGATAAAAACACGGTGCTCTCCCCGATGCGCGGCACGGTGCTGGCGCTGGACCAGGTGCCGGACGCCACCTTTGCCAGCGGCCTGCTGGGGCAGGGGGCGGCGATTATTCCTGCCGATAACAAAGTGATTGCCCCCTTTGCCGGGGAGGTGGCCTCAATATTTGCCACGAAACATGCCATCGGCCTGCTAAGCGACAGCGGCATCGAAGTGCTGATCCATGTCGGGATCGACACCGTGAAGCTCGACGGCAAACCGTTCACCACTCACGTCAAGGTGGGTGACAAAGTACAGCCGGGCGATCTGCTGCTGGAGTTCGACCGTCAGGCCATTCTCGATGCCGGATACGATCTGGCGACCCCGATTATTATCAGCAACAGTGACGACTACCGTGATGTCGCGACCGTGGCGGCAACCGCCGTTCAGGCCGGCGCACCGTTGCTTTGCGTCAGCCATCAATAACAGGAGAACGTAATGAAAACTTTCCCGGATGATTTCTTATGGGGCGGCGCAGTTGCCGCGAATCAGGTAGAAGGCGCTTACCTGGACGATGGCAAAGGATTGTCCACCTCTGACGTCCAGCCGCAGGGGGTGTTTGGCCCGGTAGTGGAGCGCGTGGCGGGTGACAGCGGTATTAAAGACGTGGCGATAGATTTCTATCATCGCTACCCGGAGGATATCAAACTGTTCGCCGAGATGGGTTTCAGCTGTCTACGCGTCTCCATTGCCTGGACGCGCATCTTCCCGAACGGCGATGAGCAGCAGCCGAACGAGGCCGGGCTGGCCTTCTATGACAGGCTGTTTGACGAGCTGGCGGCGCACAACATTACTCCGCTGGTGACCCTCTCGCACTACGAGATGCCGTGGGGCCTGGTGAAACAGTACGGCGGCTGGGGCAGCCGTCAGGTGATCGGTTTCTTCGAGCGCTATGCCCGAACCGTCTTCACCCGCTACCAGCACAAGGTGAAACTGTGGCTCACCTTTAACGAGATCAACATGTCCCTGCACGCGCCGATGACCGGCGTCGGCCTGCCGGAAACCAGCAGCAAGGCGGAGGTCTATCAGGCGATCCATCATCAGCTGGTGGCCAGCGCTCTGGCGGTGAAAGCCTGCCACGCGATCATCCCGGACGCCAAAATCGGCAACATGCTGCTGGGCGGCCTGGTCTACCCCCTGACCTGCAAGCCGGACGATGTGCTGGAAGCCCTGCAGGAGAACCGCGCCTGGCAGTTCTTCGGCGATGTGCAGTGCCGCGGGGCCTACCCGGGCTACATGCTGCGCTACTTCCGCGATAACGGCATTCAGCTTGAAATCACCGAGGCGGATCGCGAGGCGCTGAAATCGACCATCGACTTCATCTCCTTCAGCTACTACATGACCGGCTGCGTCACCACCGACGAGGCGCTGAACCAGCAGGCACGGGCCAACATCCTGAATATGGTGCCGAACCCGCATCTGGCCAGTTCAGAGTGGGGCTGGCAGATTGACCCGGTGGGCCTGCGCACCCTCCTGAACGTGCTCTGGGATCGCTATCAGAAGCCGCTGTTTATCGTCGAGAACGGTCTGGGGGCCAAGGACAAGCCGGACGCCGACGGCGTGGTGCAGGATGATTACCGCATCAGCTACCTCAACGACCATCTGGTGCAGGTGCGCGAGGCGATTGACGACGGCGTGGAGGTGATGGGCTACACCAGCTGGGGGCCAATCGATCTGGTGAGCGCCTCCAAAGCGGAACTCTCGAAACGCTACGGCTTTATCTATGTCGATCGCGACGACAGCGGGGCAGGCACGCTGGCGCGCAGCCGTAAGAAGAGTTTTTACTGGTATCAGGAGGTGATTGCGACCAAAGGCGCGTCGCTGAAAGGCTGATGCCGCAAGGGCGCCCGCCGGGCGCCTTTTCTATCTGTGTAAAGGTATGACAAAGTGTGGATTGCCACCGATTCCTAAAAAAATGAAGCGCAGCGGGCGTATTTTGCAGCCTTCTTTTTTATGTGAATAACCTGATGAAACCTTCACGTTTTTACTGTTTCTGCCTGCCTCTCTCCCTTTTTCTGGTTGCCTGTGCCCCTCACCATGATACGGCGGCCTCGCTTCATCAACAGATCCCCGCCATGAAAATAGAGACCGGGCTGGCGACCGGGCAATGGCCTAAAAATGCGTGGTGGGAGGATTTCCACGATCCGCAGCTGACGGCCCTGATCGTAAAAGCCCAGGCCGACGCGCCGGATATGCAGATTGCCCGTCAGCGCATTGACCTTGCGGAAGCGCAGGCCAAAATGGCGATGGCCGCTGAAGGCCCAGAGGTGGATTTCTCTGCCGATGCCGAACGGCAAAAAATGTCCGCCGAAGGGCTGATGGGGCCCTTTGCGATCACCGATCCGGCGGCCGGCACCACCGGCCCGTGGTACACCAACGGCACCTTTGGCGTCACCGCTGGCTGGGATCTGGATTTGTGGGGCAAAGACCGGGCGCAGGTGGAGGCCCGCATCGGGAAAGTTAACGCGCAACAGGCGGAGCTGGAACAGACCCGCCAGCTGCTTGCCAGCAGCGTGGCGCGCCTCTACTGGGAGTGGCAGACCCAGGCTGCGATCGGGCATGTCTTAACCGCCATCAGGCAGGAGCAGGGGAATATTATCAGTACCGACCGTGAGCTGTATCAGCAGGGCATCACCTCGTCCGTGGAAGGGGTTGAAACCGACATCAACGCCAGTAAAACCGAGGAGCGGCTGGCGGAGGTGAATGGCAACCTGAAAGCCATCGAGGCGCGCCTTGAAGCCCTGACCAATACCCCGACGATCAAATTGACGCCGCACGCTTTGCCTGCCGTCGAGGCAAAATTGCCCTCCTCGCTGGGCTACCAGCTGCTGGCCCGCCGCCCCGATCTGCAGGAAGCCCACTGGTATATCGAAGCCTCCCTGCATGAGGTGGACGCGGCGAAAGCCGCGTTTTATCCCGATGTGAACCTGATGGCGTTTCTGCAGCAGGATGCGCTGCACCTGAGCGAACTGTTCCGCTCCTCGGCGCAGCAGATGGGCGTCACTGCCGGTCTGACCCTGCCGATTTTTGACAGCGGACGCCTGAATGCCAACCTCGATATCGCCCAGGCGCAAAGCAATCTGTCGGTCGCCAACTACAACAAAGCGGTGGTGGAGGCGGTGAATCAGGTGACCCGTACCGCCAGCGAGGTCGAAACCTTAATGGAAAAAAATCAGCACCAGCAGCGCGTTGAGGCGGATGCCGCGCGGGTGGTGGCCCTGGCGCAGGCGCGTTATAAGGCGGGAATTATCGCCGGAACGCGCGTCAGCGAAGCGCGAATACCGGCTCTGCAGGAACATCTGGCCGCGCTGACGCTGCAGGGGCAGTACATCGATGCCAGCCTGCAGCTGACCTCCGCGCTGGGCGGCGGCTATCAGCACGGGTAGAAAATGAGAAGTAACTATACTTATCTCTTTGTCTTCTTTTCTGGAGGTGAGTATGGGTTCAACCAATCGTGTGGCTATTGTGACGGCATCGGATTCAGGGATCGGTAAAACCACGGCGCTGATGCTGGCGGAGCGTGGGTTTGATATTGGCGTCACCTGGCACTCGGATGAAGAGGGGGCGATGAAAACCTGTCGTGAGATCGAGGCGCGCGGACAGCGGGCCGAGGCCATTCATCTGGATCTCAGCCAGCTACCGGACGGGGCGAAGGCGATCGAGACCCTGATTGAGCGCTTCGGACGTATCGACGTGCTGGTCAACAACGCCGGGGCGATGGTCAAAGCGTCGTTTCTGGAGATGGAGTATGACCAGTGGCGATCCATCTTTAGCGTCGACGTGGATGGGGCGTTTCTCTGCTCGCAGATCGCCGCCCGGCAGATGGTGAAGCAGGGTGAGGGCGGGCGGATCGTCAATATCACCTCGGTGCATGAACATACCCCGCTGCCGGATGCCAGCGCCTACACCTCGGCCAAACATGCCCTCGGCGGCCTCACCAAGTCGATGGCGATGGAGCTGGTGCATCACAATATTCTGGTTAACGCCGTCGCGCCGGGGGCCATCGCCACGCCGATGAACGACATGGACGACAGCGAAGTGGAGCCCGGCTCGATGCCGAACATTCCGCTGGCAAGACCGGGGCATACCAAAGAGATCGCCAGCCTGGTGGCCTGGCTGTGTGACACCGACGCCAGCTACGCCACCGGACAATCCTTTATCGTCGATGGCGGCTTTATGCTGGGCAATCCGCAGTTTAAACCGGCAGAGTAGATCAGTGGCGATCCCGGCGTTTTAGCCACCAGCGTACCGCGAGAACCAGCACCACCACCAGGATCAGCCAGATCCAGTGGCGCAGGTGCTGGTTTAGCGAGTGCAGCCATGGCTCCAGCACTTCACCCCCGACGTAGCCTAAGGTGGTGAAGATCAGCGCCCAGATGATGGCCCCGACAATGTTGAGCGGCAGAAAAATTTTTGGCGGCAGACGGCTGGCGCCGATCAGCAGCGGGCCGATGATGCGAAAGCCGTACATAAAGCGGGTGCCGATGACGAACAGGTAGGGGTGACGCTGGATCAGCTGTTGGGCGCGGTCGATTTTCTTCTGATGGCGGGAAAAACGTCGCAGGATTGCCGGACCAAACCGCACCCCAACCAGGTAGAGCAACTGATCGCCGATCATCCCGCCGAGCGCCACGGCTGCCACCACCAGGGGGAAACGTAGCAGTCCCTGATGCGCCGCCACGCCCCCCAGCAGGGTGATGGTTTCGCCTTCCGCTATGCTGCCAACAACCAACGCGGCATAGCCATACTGTGCAATGAGAGTATTGATATCCATGGGTTAAGCGTAGCCTTCCTGAGAAAGTCTGCATAATCATACACTCCGGGGTTCAATGAACCGACAACCGTCATTTCTTATGTTGCTCAAAAAATAATCGCAGGCTGCATTATACTTGAGGTATCGCTAGCGGGCCGACAACAAGGGGGCGTTATGAACCATGTCTGGGGACTCTTTTCCCATCCCGATCGTGAAATGCACGTGATCAGAGGTGAAAACGAAACGGTCAGTCATCACTATACCCACCATGTGTTGCTGATGGCCGCCGTGCCGGTGATATGCGCGTTTATTGGTACCACGCAAATAGGCTGGGATTTTGATGACGGCAATATCGTCAAACTGTCGTGGACCACCGGCCTGGCGCTGGCCGTGGTGTTTTATGCGCTGATGCTGGCCGGGGTGGCGGCGATGGGGCGGGTGATTTACTGGATGGCGCGCAAATATCCGCAGCGGCCTTCGCTGACGCACTGCATGGTGTTTGCCGGGTACGTGGCAACGCCGCTGTTTCTGAGCGGGATTGTGGCGCTCTATCCGATCGTCTGGCTATGCGCGCTGGTAGGCACCCTGGCGCTGTTTTATACCGGATATCTGCTCTATATCGGCATTCCTACCTTCCTGAAGATCAACAAAGAAGAGGGTCGAAGCTTCTCCGGCTCTACTCTCGCCATCGGCGTGCTGTTACTTGAGGTGCTGCTGGCGCTGACGGTTATTCTTTGGGGTTATGGATATCGTCTCTTCTGAGGTCACTGCATTGCTGGCGTAATTGCCAGCAATGCAGCATCTGTTCACGATTAACTACTGGCAGCAAGGCATCCGGACGGCTATGATGCCTTAGCCAGCCCGCGTTCGCGCCATGACCCGGGCGGTGTACGTTATTACGTGCATGAATAATTATCAGAAATCTCACCATGCTGAAATTCCGCGTTTCTTTACTGAGTCTTGCACTGTTGCTGGCTGTGCCAGTGGCGACCCCGGCGATCGCCAAACCTGCCGCTGTGGCTACTGCGGCCCAGCCGGAGATTGCCTCCGGTAGCGCCATGATCGTCGATCTGAATACCAACAAAGTGATCTACTCCAGCCACCCGAATCTGGTGCGCCCGATCGCCTCGATTACCAAATTAATGACCGCGATGGTGGTGCTCGATGCCCGACTGCCGCTGGATGAAAAACTGCGGGTCGATATCAGCCAGACGCCGGAGATGAAAGGGATCTACTCCCGGGTGCGCCTGAAGAGCGAAATCAGCCGCAAAAACATGCTGCTGCTGGCGCTGATGTCCTCGGAAAACCGCGCTGCGGCAAGCCTGGCGCATCACTATCCGGGCGGCTATAACGCCTTTATCCGCGCGATGAACGCGAAAGCGAAGGCGTTGGGGATGGTTCAGACGCGCTTTGTGGAGCCAACCGGTCTGTCGATACATAACGTCTCGACGGCGCAGGATCTGACGAGACTGCTGATTGCTACTAAGCAGTATCCGCTGCTCGGCCAGCTCAGCACCACCCGTGAAGAGATGGCGACCTTCTCGAATCCGGCCTATACCCTGCCGTTTCGTAACACCAACCATCTGGTTTACCGCGATAACTGGAATATTCAGCTGACCAAAACCGGCTTTACCAACGCCGCGGGCCACTGTCTGGTGATGCGTACGGTCTTTAATGGCAAGCCGGTGGCGCTGGTGGTGATGGATGCCTTCGGCAAATATACCCACTTTGCCGATGCCAGCCGTCTGCGGACCTGGATTGAAACCGGGAAGGTGCAGCCGGTACCGGCTGCGGCGCTGAGCTATAAAAAGCAAAAAGCCGCCCAGATGGCGACCGCGCAAAACGATTGAGTTGTTTTTAATCGCCGGGCGGCGCTTCGCTTGCACGGGCCTACGGTTTTGTAGGCCGGGTAAGCGCAGCGCCACCCGGCGATAAAGCACTACTCCGGCAGCGTCCAGTCACCGTCATTGAGGGGGCGCTGCATAATCAACGTATCCCGCCAGTCCCCTTTCTTGTATCCCACGCTTCTCAGCTGTCCCGCCACTTCGAATCCATGTTTTTTATGCAGCCGTAACGAACCGGCATTGTTTGGCCCATCCCCGACGATGGCAATCATCTGCCGCCACGGCCCCTCTTCGCTGCGGGCAATCAGGGCACTCAGCAGTGCGCTGCCAAAGCCGCGCCCGGGCGTGCTGGCCTCGACGTAAACCGAATCTTCAATGGTGTAACGGTACCCGGGGCGCGGGCGATAGAGGGTGGCGTAACTGAAGCCCACCACAATCCCCCGATAGAGCGCCACCAGCCACGGCAAACCCTGGCTGGTCACCGCGCTCATACGCTGGCGCATCTCGTCTACGGTAGGGGGAACTTCTTCAAAGGAGGCGCGCCCGTTAAGGACGTGCCAGGCGTAAATAGCGGCAATGGCATGCGCGTCCTCCGCCTCTGCATCGCGAATCTGAACGTCAGTTTCGGAAAAAGTTTCAATAGCCGACATAGGTGTCCGCTCCTCGCAAAAAAGCCAGAGAAACGTTTCCCTGGCGACCCGTGGCTACTCTAGTACGATTCGTATGGGCTTAATAGCGGGCCCATCCTGGCTAACTGGTTTGATCAGTGGCTTGCGCACCATGCCCCGCTGTTTCAGGCTGCTCTTTCCAGTTTTTATGCTTGGTGGTTTTACCAATGCCCGGGTTCATGCTGTTTGTTGGGTCATTTTCGCGATAAAACTGCTTTAATGCGGCCGGGGCTTCGTAAATGTGACCCACATTGTGTTCCGCCGGGTATTGCGCGCCGCGCGCCTTCAGCAACGCCAGCATCTGCGCCTTCAGGGCGTGGGCATCCACCCCTTTTTTGACGATGTAATCCTGGTGGAAGACATAACACATAAAGTGGCCGTAATAGAGCTTATGCACCAGCTGGCTATCGATCTCCGGCGGCAGCTGCTCGAACCACTCGGTATCGTTGCGGCGCAGGGCGATATCCAGTGCCAGAATGTCTTCCACCTCGTCGGCGTGTACCGCCTGATAGCGGATCGCGGCCCCGGCGGCGGCAAAGCGGTGTAAAAAGGCCTTGCTGCCCTCTTCAGGGGTGCAGGCGAAGAAGTCGCCCTCGGCGCTTTTAAAGAATTCCGCCAGCCAGGCCTGCGCTTCGGCAATGCCGTCGCCCGACATTTTCAGCAGCAGGTGATGCTCGTACTTGTCCCGCCAGCTTTTCATCCGCGGCGGCAGGTGCGCCGGGAAGGCATTGCCCAGCTTTTGCATAAAACGGTCGGTAAAGTGCGGCTTAAACAGCGACACTTTCTCCAGCATCGCATCGGTGCGCCCCTTCATGGTGAAGAAGAAGGGCATCTTGTCGGTGCCGAGCTTGTCGATCATCAGGAAGGTATCTTTGCCGTAACGTTCGGCAATGTCGTAGATATCCCGGTGCATATACTCACCGGCCACCGGCAGGTGGGTGAACTCCCCGAGAATGTGGCGACGGATGGTGGTCAGCACCTCCGGCTGGTTGGTGCCGATGTAAAACACCTGCTGGCGTTTCTCCGCCGGGAAGGTGTCGAGGCGCACGGCAAATACCGCCAGCTTGCCGGCACAGCCGGAAGATTCAAACAGACGATCCGGGTCGGCGTTATAGCGCGCCGGGGTGTCGGCGTCGATCTCGCGTACCCGGGAGATGTAGTCATGATCGTGAGCATGGCGGCCGTCGTGCAGCACATCGCTGTCCTTGACGCGATCGTCATCCAGCTTGCTGAGGATCTGCTCCGGCGTGACGCCCAGATCGATACCCAGGTGGTTCACCAGGGTCAGTTTGCCCTGTTCATCAATACGCGCAAACAGGGACATTTCGGTATAAGCCGGGCCACGCTGCACCAGCGAGCCGCCGGAGTTGTTGCAGATCCCGCCGATCACCGAGGCGCCGATACAGGACGAGCCGATCACCGAGTGCGGCTCGCGGCCCAGTGGTTTCAGCGCCTTTTCCAGCGAGTAGAGGGTGGTGCCCGGATAGGCCAGCACCTGTTCGCCCTTATCCAGCAGATGCAGCTTGTCGAGGCGCAGGGTGCTGATAATTACAATGTCGCGGTCATAATCGTTGCCGTTCGGCGTGGAGCCTTCGGTCAGGCCAGTATTGGCCGCCTGCATCAGAATGATTTTGTCTGCCGCCACGCAGGCGCTGAGCACCCGCCACAGTTCCAGCAGGGTGCCAGGGAAGACCACCGCCAGCGCGTCGCCTTGTCCGGAGCGAAAGCCCTTGCGGTAGCGGGCCGTTTTCGCGGCATCGGTCAGCAGGTGCGCCTGGCCTACCAGACGTGACAGTTCGTTAATGAAGCTGGTGTTATCAGAAGACATCGTCCACCCCTTGTGGTTATTCAAATGCGTGTCCAAAATCATAGCGCGATTAATGTTTAAGCGAACCAGTATTCACCAGAAAAATCAGAGAATAAACCCTGCAAGGTTCACAGGGTTTATGGCACACTGCGCTTTTCGTACGGTCTGGCCGCGACTATCCGGCGGTTATTGATGAGAGAGTAAACGAGATGAAATGGCTTTGTTCTGTAGGGGTAGCTGTGAGTCTGGCGCTGCAACCCGCGCTGGCTGATGACCTGTTTGGCAATCATCCGCTGACGCCTGAAGCCCGCGACGCTTTTGTCACCGATCTGCTCACAAAGATGTCGGTCGATGAGAAAATCGGCCAGCTGCGTCTGATCAGCGTCGGCCCGGATAACCCGAAAGAAGCCATCCGCGAGATGATTAAAAACGGGCAGGTGGGGGCGATTTTCAACACCGTCACCCGCCAGGATATCCGCAAAATGCAGGATCAGGTGATGGAACTCAGCCACCTGAAAATCCCATTATTTTTCGCCTATGACGTGGTTCACGGTCAGCGTACCGTCTTCCCGATCAGCCTCGGGTTGGCCTCCTCCTTTAACCTCGAGGCGGTGAAAACCGTCGGCCGCGTGTCGGCTTACGAAGCGGCGGATGATGGCCTGAACATGACCTGGGCGCCGATGGTCGACGTCTCCCGCGATCCGCGCTGGGGCCGTGGCTCAGAAGGCTTCGGGGAAGATACCTATTTAACCGCAACGATGGGCAAAACCATGGTTGAAGCGATGCAGGGCAAAAGCCCGGCCGATCGCTACTCGGTGATGACAAGCGTTAAGCACTTCGCCGCCTATGGCGCAGTGGAGGGCGGGAAGGAGTACAACACCGTCGACATGAGCCCGCAGCGCCTGTTTAACGACTATATGCCGCCGTACAAAGCCGGTCTCGATGCCGGTAGCGGCGCGGTGATGGTGGCCCTGAACTCGCTGAACGGCACCCCTGCGACCTCCGATGCCTGGCTACTGAAAGATGTGCTGCGCGACCAGTGGGGCTTTAAGGGCATCACCGTCTCCGACCACGGGGCGATCAAAGAGCTGATCAAGCACGGCACGGCCTCTGACCCGGAAGACGCGGTGCGGGTGGCACTGAAGTCCGGCATCAACATGAGCATGAGCGACGAGTACTACAGCAAGTACCTGCCGGGTCTGGTGAAGAGCGGCAAAGTCACTATGGCGGAGCTGGACGATGCCACGCGCCACGTCCTGAACGTGAAGTATGATATGGGGCTGTTTAACGATCCGTACAGCCACCTGGGGCCGAAAGAGTCCGATCCGACGGACACCAACGCCGAAAGCCGTTTACATCGCAAAGAAGCCCGCGACGTGGCGCGCGAAAGCCTGGTGCTGCTAAAAAACCGTCTGGAAACGCTGCCGCTGGCCAAATCCGGTACAGTGGCAGTTGTTGGACCCCTGGCTGACAGCAAGCGTGACGTGATGGGCAGCTGGTCTGCGGCAGGCGTGGCCGATCAGTCCGTGACCGTGCTGACCGGCATCAAAGACGCGCTGGGCGACAAGGGCAAGGTGATTTACGCCAAAGGCGCCAACATTACCAGCGACAACGACATCGTCACCTTCCTCAACCAGTATGAAGAGGCGGTGAAGGTCGATCCGCGCCCGGCGCAGGAGATGATCGACGAGGCGGTTAACGCCGCGAAGCAGTCCGACGTGGTGGTTGCCGTCGTGGGTGAAGCGCAGGGTATGGCCCATGAAGCGTCGAGCCGTACCGATATCACTCTGCCACAGAGCCAGAAGGCGCTGATTGCCGCGCTGAAAGCCACCGGTAAACCGCTGGTACTGGTGCTGATGAACGGCCGTCCGCTGGCGCTGGTTGACGAGAACCAGCAGGCGGATGCGATTCTGGAAACCTGGTTTGCCGGTACCGAGGGCGGGAACGCTATCGCCGACGTGCTGTTTGGCGATTACAACCCGTCGGGCAAACTGCCAATGTCCTTCCCGCGCTCCGTCGGGCAGATCCCGGTGTACTACAGCCACCTGAATACCGGTCGTCCTTACAACGCGGATAAACCGAACAAGTACACCTCGCGCTATTTCGACGAAGCCAATGGCCCTCTGTATCCGTTTGGCTATGGCCTGAGCTACACCACCTTCACCGTTTCCGACGTGAAAATGTCGGCGCCAACGATGAAAGCGGATGGCACGGTAACGGCCAGCGTCGAGGTGACCAACAGCGGCAAACGTGAAGGGGATACGGTGATCCAGATGTACGTTCAGGATGTGACCGCCTCCATGAGCCGCCCGGTTAAACAGCTGCGTGGCTTCGAGAAGGTGCACCTGAAACCAGGCGAAACCAAAACCGTCAGCTTCCCGATTGACGTGGATGCGCTCAAGTTCTGGAACCAGCAGATGAAATACGCTGCCGAGCCAGGCAAGTTCAACGTCTTTATCGGCGTCGATTCTGCCCGTGTGAATAAGGGTGAGTTCGAGCTGCTGTAACAGCTGCCGGGTGGCGCTACGCTTACCCGGCCTACAAAACCCGTAGGCCCGTGCAAGCGTAGCGCCGCCGGGCAATAGCCAAACGGGGCTGCGTCACTGAATACGTGACCGGCCCTACAATTTTCCTCCTTCTGCCCTGAAACTCGTTTGTTACGCTCGTTTAAAACCCTTTCCCCATAAAGAATTGTGACTTTTTTCACACTTCAATTTTGCCTGACCCGCCAAAACGTGACCTCCATCAAAAGCACTTTATACCAGCGCATTCAGGCGTGATGACCTTCACTCTTCCCTCAAAATCCGCAGAAACGGCCCGCGAGCCGGGGGATGAAACCGCGTGTAATGCTTGTCACTTAACAGCTGACAGGTAGCAACATGAAGCTCTCGTTAGAACAACTCGACCTCGACCGCAGCGGTCTGACTTCCGTTACCACTGCGCTGCAGAGCCTGATCGATACCATCGACCGGGCCGGGGGTGGCACGCTGGTGGTGACGCCAGGCATATATCTGACGGGCACGCTGGTGTTACCGTCCAACTTCACCCTGCATCTGGAGGCGGGCGCGCATCTGCTGGCCAGTCCCCACACGGTCGACTACCTGGCCGCCGAAACCCAAAGCATGGCCGAGCAATCAAGGATGGCGCTGATGTATGCCCGCGATGCCCGTCATCTGACCCTGAGCGGGGCAGGTTGTATCGATGGCAATGCCAGCGCCTGGTTTGCCCCGCACCCGGACGCCCAGGGCTACCGCCAGCCGAAAACCCGTCGCCCGCGGATGCTGGTGCTGGAAGGGTGCCAGCAGGTGCGGATCCACGATATCACCTTAAGTGACGCGCCGATGTGGACCGCGCACCTGGTCAGCTGCAACCACGTGTTCATCAACAACATCACCATCAATAACGATCTCACCCTCTCCAATACCGATGCGCTGGATATCGACAGCTGCCAGCACGTCCACCTCAGCGACAGCTATTTCAGCGCCGCCGATGACGGTATCTGCCTGAAAACCACCGCCAAAGCCGCGGAACTACAGCAGCCGGTCGAGAACGTGACGGTCAACAACTGCATCATCCGCTCGAAAAGCTGCGCCATCAAAGTCGGGACCGAGACCTTCGCCGCTATCCGCAACCTGGTGGTCAGCAACTGCATCATCTTCGAATCCAACCGCGCTATCGGCCTGGTCTCCCGGGATGGCGGCCAGTTCAGCCAGATGCTGTTCAGCAACATCATTTTCGACTGCCAGCACGGGGACCCCTGCCACTGGGGCAAAGCCGATCCGGTCTTTATCTCCGTCCGTCACCGCACCCCGGATATTGAGCCGGGGGCGATAAGCCAGATTACCTTCTCGAATCTCAGCGGCGGCGCGGAAGGGGCCATCAACCTGCACAGTGATATCCCCGGCGCTCTCCACGACATTACCTTCAACGGCCTGAGCTTCGCCCAGCGTCTGAGCGCCAGCGACGAGCAGGGCTGCTATGACCTGCGCCCGCCCTGCAACCCGCAACGCCCGACCGGGATGGGGCGGGATAACGCGTATCTCGTCAACCCGCACACCGGCCGCGCCCACGGGGTGGAGCCTTATCCGCACGGCCTGCCCGGGCTGTATGCCGCAGGGATTGAGGGATTACAGCTGCACGCTATCCAGATCACCCGCCCGCAGCCGTTACCCGCGGGCTGGGATGAAGAGAGCATCCGTATCGACCCGGCAAATTCAGGGGAACAAAAATGATAAAACAAGTGCGAGAAATAAAACTGCGTAACTATGTCTGTTACGGACTGGCGGACGTGATTGGCTCCGGTGCCTTTACGCTGGTCAGCGCCTGGCTGCTGTTTTTCTTAACCACCTTCTGCGGGCTGACGCCGATTCAGGCCGGCTCGCTGTTTGCGGTGGCGCGTATTGTCGATGTGATCATGTGTCCGGTCATCGGTTACATATCCGATAACTTCCATAAGACCGCGCTCGGGCGTCGCTTTGGCCGCCGCCGCTTCTTCCTGCTGGCCAGTATTCCGCTGGTGTCGGTCTACAGTCTGCTGTGGGTGGAGGGATTCAACTACTGGATGTACCTGCTGTTCTACATCCTGTTTGAGATCGTCTACACCATGATCATCATCCCTTACGACACCCTGTCAGCAGAGATGACCTCCGACTTCAAAAAGCGTTCTAAGCTGACCAGTGCCCGCATGTACATTGCCCAGCTGGCGGGATTTGCCGCCGCGTTCCTGCCGGGCCGCCTGGTCTCTTACTTCGGGCCTGAATCCTCAGACTCGTTCTTCTACACCGGGGCCATCTTTACCGTCTCGTTTATGATCGTGCTGTTCTTTGTCTACTTCGGCACCTGGGAGCGCTCGCTGGAGGAGATCCAGCAGAGCGAAGTCCACGACGAAGAGGAAGCGAAAGAACCGCTGGCGACCCGCATGTACCACATCTACTACGATTTCGTTTCGACTCTGAAAATCAAAACCTTCCGCTCACACCTCGGGATGTACCTCGGCGGTTCGGTGGCACAGGATATTTTCAACTCGGTCTTTACCTACTTCGTGGTCTTTGCCCTGATGACCTCCTCGGTGATGGCCTCTAATCTGCTTGGCGTCATCAACGCATTGCAGTTCTTTGGCGTCGGGATCGCCACCTGGCTGACCCTGCGTTATTCCCCGTCCCGCGCCTTTGCCACCCAGGCGTCGATGGCGCTGGTGGCTTTCGCGTTGCTGGTGTCGGCGTACTTCCACCAGACCGGCGGGATGATAATGCTGTATGCCGGGGCGGCGATTGCCGGTCTGGCGCGCGGCGGGATCTACGCCATTCCGTGGAACAACTACACCTTCGTGGCGGACGTGGACGAGATCCTCACCTGCCAGCGTCGGGAGGGGATCTTCGCCGGGTTTATGAGCCTGCTGCGTAAAGCCTCGCAGGCGATGTCGATTTTCCTCGTCGGCGTGGCGTTGCAGATGTCGGGTTTTGTCTCCGGGCAGACCGCCCAGCCACAGTCGGCCATCAACATGATCATGGTGATCATGATTGTGCTCCCGGTGATCCTTACTATCTGGGGCATCTGGTCTGCCTTCCAGTTCCGCGTTAACAGCCGGACCCACGCCATTCTTAACGACGAAGTGGCGCGCCTGAAGCAGGGCGGCAGCAAAGCCAGCGTCAGCGCCGAAAACCGTCAGATCATCGAGAGTCTGACCGGCATGCCGTACGAGCACTGCTGGGGCGAAAACAGCGTCGGCTACCTCAATCGCAAACGACTGCTGGCGCGTCAGACCTCCCCGCAACTGAAAAGTGCATAATCCTCAACCAGCACCGGGCCCCGTGCCCGGTCCGTTAAGACCACACAGATGACAGAACATAGCGTATTCATACAGCAAGGGATCTGGGCCCGGCTGGGGCTGCCCCGGGAGTTGAGCTGGGGCTTTATCGGCATTTTCCTGTTTATTACCGGCGCCACCATCGAGCAAAGCTGGCTGGCCTCGATGCTGCAAAACCGCGGCTATGATGCCTTCCACATCAGCCTGCTCTCCTCGGTATTTGGCCTGGGCGTGGCGGCAGTCTCCTGGTTCTCGGGGATTGGCGCCGGGGTGCTGGGTCTGCGTCGCCTGATGTGGGCCGCGACGGCGGTCTACTTTCTGGGCTCGATTCCGTTTATCGGCTATGCCCTGCCGCAGGGCAACTACCCGCTGATGGTGGCCAGTTACGCCCTGCGCGGCGTGGCCTATCCGCTGTTCGCTTACTCCTTCCTGGTGTGGATCAACCAGCGCTGCGAGCCGCGGATCCTCGGCCGGGCGGTCTCCTGGTTCTGGATCGCCTTTGGCGTGGGAATGACCATCGTCGGGCCCTGGTACTCCAGCCTGATGCTGCCTGAGGTCGGCGAAACTGCCACCCTGATGAGCGGCTTTGTCTTTGTGGTGCTCGGGGCTTTTTGCGCCCTGGTGCTCAACCGCGATCGCCCGCAGGCTGAGCAGGGGGGCAGCATCGGGGCGGCGCTCGCTGAAGGGATGATGGTGCTGGTGCGCGAGCCGAAAATGCGCCTGGGAGTGATCGTCAAAACCATCAATGACATCGGCAAGTTCTCGCTGGTGATCCTGATGCCGGTCTACCTCCCGCGCTTTGGCTTCAGCATTGCACAGTGGCTTACCGTCTGGGGGCTGGTGAACCTGGTTAACATCTTCGCCAGTTACTTCTTTGGCTGGCTGGGGGATACCATCGGCTGGCACAACACCGTGGTCTGGTTCTCCGGCACCCTGTGCGGGCTGGCGATGCTGGCGGTGTGTTACGCCCCGGTGCTGTTTGGCGACAGCGAAACGGCGCTGTTCTGCGCGCTGGCGCTCTATGCCATCGGGCTGGGGGCGTTCGGGCCGCTCAGCGCCCTGATCCCATCGTTATTACCGGATAACAAAGGCGCGGCCATCTCCTGCCTCAATCTGGGCTCCGGCCTGAGCAACTTTGTCGGCCCGTTGATTGTCACCCTGTGCGTGGCCCCGCTCGGCGTGGAAGGGACGCTGTGGGTGATTGCCATTCTGTACTTTGCCGCCAGCGTGCTCACCCTTCCGTTAAAACTGCCGGACCAGGGCTAAAACCCCGCTTTTCGACTACGCTTTTCTCTCAAGCCTCTGAAAAAGGCGGCAAAATCATGAGGAAAGTGGAATGACTATCTTAAAGGGGATTGTTGGTTCAACGGCGCTGCTGGCGGCGTTGAGCCTGCCTTTGCAGGCCGCAGAGCCGGTAAAGGTCGGGTCAAAAATTGATACGGAAGGCGCGCTGCTCGGCAATATCATTTTGCAAGTGCTGGAGAGTCACGGCGTAAAAACCGTCAATAAAGTGCAGCTCGGCACCACCCCGGTGGTACGCGGGGCCATCACCTCCGGCGAGCTGGATATTTACCCGGAATACACTGGCAACGGGGCCTTCTTCTTCAAAGATGAAAACGACCCGGCATGGAAAAATGCAAAGAATGGCTATGAAAAAGTCAAAAAGCTCGATGCCGAACAGAACAAGCTGATATGGCTCACTCCGGCGCCGGCCAACAACACCTGGACCATCGCGGTGCGTAAGGACGTGGCGGAGAAAGGCAAGCTCACCTCCCTCGACGATCTCAGCCGCTATCTGAAAGAGAAGGGCGATTTCAAACTTGCCGCCTCGGCGGAGTTTATCGAGCGCCCGGACGCCCTGCCAGCCTTTGAAAAAGCCTACGACTTCAAGCTGGACCAAAGCCAGCTCCTCTCCCTGGCGGGCGGTGATACCGCGGTGACCATCAAAGCGGCGGCCCAGCAAACCTCAGGCGTCAATGCGGCGATGGCCTACGGTACCGACGGTCCGGTAGCGGCGCTGGGTCTGCAAACCCTGACCGATCCGAAGGGCGTTCAGCCGATCTATGCTCCGACGCCAGTGGTGCGCGAAGCGGTGCTGAAGGCCTACCCGGAGCTGGATGCCTGGCTGAAGCCAGTATTTGAAACCCTGGATGAGAAAACCCTGCAACAGCTGAATGCCAGCATTGCAGTGGAAGGGCTGGATGCCAAAAAAGTGGCGGCAGATTACCTGAAGCAGAAAGGGCTGGTGAAGTAGCCCCAGGACAGATCAGTGCCGATAAGATGTCATAACCGCGTCCTGCTGCTGCTGGCTGTCATAGCCCTGGCCGCAGGCGCGTTACCTTTCGTTAATTTCGCCCCTAACCGGCTGGTGTCCGGAGAGGGGCGTGCCCTCTGGCAGGTGTGGTCGTTTTCCCCTGCGCTGCTGCTGTTACCGCTGGGCCTGCTGCTGGGGTTAACCCTGGCCCGCGGACGCTGGGCGTTAGTGGCGACGCTGGTGGTGTGCGAACTGCTGTTCGCCGGGCTGGTCTGGAGTGCCGGGCTGGCGGCGTCGCATCTCGCCACTGCGGAGAGCCCGCTGGCGCGTACCGCGGTGGGCAGCGGCCTGTGGCTGTGGCTGGCGCTCTGCCTGCTGGCCTGCAGCGATGCCATTCGCCGGCTCAGCCCGCAGCCGATCTGGCGCTGGCTGCTGCAGGTGCAAATCTGGATCCTGCCGCTGGGGCTGTTATTCAGCGGCGAACTCCATTCTCTCTCCCTGCTGAAAGAGTATGCCAACCGCGAGGATATTTTTAACGCTGCTCTCGCCCAGCATCTGACCCTGCTGGCAGGAACCCTGGTCCCGGCGCTGCTGATTGGCGTACCGCTGGGACTCCTCTGTTATCGTCGTCCGACGACGCAGGGGCCGGTGTTTGCGGTGCTGAACGTGATTCAGACCGTGCCGTCCGTGGCGCTGTTCGGCCTGCTGATTGCCCCGCTCGCCGGGCTGACCCGCGCCTGGCCGTGGCTGTCGTCGCTGGGGATTGCCGGAACCGGCATGACCCCGGCGCTGATCGCGTTAGTACTCTATGCCCTGCTGCCGCTGGCGCGCGGGGTGCTGGCGGGGCTCAGCCAGGTGCCGGCCGAGGTGCTGGAGAGCGCCGACGCGATGGGGATGAACACCCGTCAACGTTTCTGGCAGATCCAGCTCCCGCTGGCGCTGCCGGTACTGCTGCGCGGCCTGCGGGTGGTGGCGGTACAAACGGTGGGGATGGCGGTGATTGCGGCGTTAATCGGCGCGGGAGGATTCGGGGCACTGGTGTTCCAGGGCCTGCTGAGCAGCGCCCTGGATCTGGTCCTGCTGGGGGTGATCCCGACTATCGTCCTGGCGGTGGTGGTGGATGCGCTGTTTGCCCTGTGGATCGCCCTGTTGGGAAGGAAGACCAATGATTGAATTTCATGATGTAAATAAAACCTTTGCCGGGGAGCCGGCGGTCAGCGATCTGAACCTGACCTTTGCCGAAGGGGCTTTTTCGGTGCTGATTGGTACCTCGGGGTCGGGCAAATCGACCACCCTGAAGATGATCAACCGGCTGGTGGAGCACGACAGCGGCCTGATCCGCTTTGCCGGAGAGGAGATCCGCAGCCTGCCGGTACTGGAGCTGCGTCGCCGGATGGGCTACGCCATTCAGTCCATCGGGCTGTTTCCGCACTGGACGGTGGCGCGCAACATCGCCACCGTGCCGCAGCTGCAAAAATGGTCCCGGCAAAAAATCGACGATCGGGTGGATGAGCTGATGGCCCTGCTGGGGTTGGATCCGGTGCTGCGCGAGCGGTTCCCGCATCAGCTCTCCGGTGGTCAGCAGCAGCGGGTAGGGGTGGCGCGTGCGCTGGCCGCCAATCCGGAGGTGCTGCTGATGGATGAGCCCTTTGGCGCCCTCGATCCGGTGACCCGCAGCGCCCTGCAGCTGGAGATGACCCGCATCCACCGCATCCTGGGCCGCACCATTATTCTGGTCACCCACGATATCGACGAAGCCCTGCGGCTGGCGGACCATCTGGTATTGATGGATAACGGCAGAGTGGTGCAGCAGGGGACGCCGTTGACGCTGCTGACCCAGCCCGCGAATGGTTTCGTGCGCGAGTTTTTTGGCCGCAGCGAGCTGGGCGTGCGCCTGCTGTCGCTGCGCACGGTGGGCGAGTCGATGCGCCGGGAGATCGCCGTCAGTCAGGTCAGCCCGCTGCGGGCCTCCATGAGCCTGCGCGATGCGCTCTCGGCCTTTGTCAGCAGCGGCAGCGAAAGCCTGCCGGTGGTGGACGACGAGGATCGCCCGTGCGGCACCCTCTGGTTCCGCGATCTGCTCAATCAGGAGGCGGCGCATGACGTGGTTACGTGATCCGCTCCCGTGGCTGGTGGCCCTGTTCGTGGCGCTCCTGCTGTGGATGCCCCACAGCGGGCCGCTGTTCAGTGCCCTGTTCCCGGCGCTGCCGCGCCCGGTCTATCAGCAGGAGAGCTTTGTTAGCCTGACGCTGTCCCACTTCTGGCTGGTGGGGGCCTCAAGCCTGATCGCGATTGTGCTGGGAGCCGGAGCCGGGATCGCCGTCACCCGCCCGGCCGGGCGCGAGTTTCGCCCGCTGGTGGAGACCATCGCCGCGGTCGGACAGACTTTTCCGCCGGTGGCGGTACTGGCGATTGCGGTGCCGGTGATGGGATTTGGTCAGCAGCCCGCGATTATCGCGCTGATCCTCTACGGGGTATTGCCGATTCTGCAGGCGACGCTGGCGGGGCTGGCGTCAGTGCCCGCAGCGGCCATCAGCGTGGCAGAAGGGATGGGGATGAGTGGCTGGCAGCGTCTGCGCAACGTGGAGTTGCCGCTCGCCGCGCCGGTGATGCTGGCCGGGATCCGCACCTCGGTGATTATCAATATCGGTACGGCGGCCATTGCCTCAACGGTAGGGGCTAACACGCTGGGGACGCCGATTATTATCGGCTTAAGCGGGTTTAATACGGCCTATATTATCCAGGGCGCGCTGCTGGTGGCGCTGGCGGCGATTGTGGTGGATCGTGCCTTTGAGCGGCTGGCTAAGCGCCTCAGCCAACACCGCCACGGACAATAAACGAATACCCTGCCAGCATCACGCCGCCAATACCGCTAACGGCCATGAGAATGAACAGGGTGATAACCGCGACTTTGGTTGCCTTCATAATGTGCTCCTGATGTTAACAGAGCGATTATACGGTGAAGCACGGCTGTTAATGAACCATTAATTGCCTTTCAGCGGGAACACGGGATAGCCATGCGCCTGCCACTGGGTAAGCTGTTGCTTCTGCGCTGCGGTAGGGGACTCGCCGCACCAGACCAACAGCGTCTGCCCGTCGAACAGCTCCGGGCGCAGCTGCACCAGCGAGTGCGCCAGCACGTCGACGCGCCAGCCCTCCTGCGCGGCTATCCACGCCTCCAGCCAAAGGCGGGTGGTATCCTGCACATTCCAGCCGACAACCAGCGCATCCTTGCTGTTCTTCTTTCGCGCGGTGGCCAGACAGATACAGATGTAGTTGATCAATACCCCGTCCAGCGCACTCAGCAGCGCCTGCAGCGTGGGCTGCTGGGACTGGAGTCGGCGGCGTAACGGGACGAACAGGTGCGAAATTAAGGTTTGCGCCGGGTATTCGCTGCCGCGCTCCTTGAGCCACACGCGCAGGCGATGCAGATGGCCGGACTGCAGATAACGCAGCAGCACCTCCTGCTGTTCGCGCCAGATGTCCTGCTCCTCCTGACCTTCCGGGCTCAGTAGCGTCTTGACCTTGCCGACCTGCACGCCGTTATCGATCCAGCCCTTGATCTCCCGGATGCGATCGATATCGGCATCGGTAAACAGCCGGTGTCCGCCGTCGGTTCGCTGTGGTTTGAGTAGTCCGTAACGTCGTTGCCATGCGCGTAACGTTACAGGGTTGATATCACACAGGAGTGCCACTTCCCCAATCGTGTAGAGCGCCATGTTTTCCCCCGGCTTGCACATGCCCAGATTAACTGTAGACGCAGTTTGCTGAACCAGGAAGGATTGCTCTTTTTTTGCACTATTAATATGAATTTCGGAATACGTTGAGTAAAAGGTGTGACGGCTGACACGAAAACACATTTTTATCCGCGTGCTGCCAGGCAAGTTAAGACGCTTCGGTGTATGTTACGCGGTTTTAGCGTTGTGGTTTGTGGGCATGTACGAATTTAATCTGGTGTTGCTGCTGCTTCAGCAGATGTGTGTGTTTCTGGTCATCGCCTGGCTGATGAGTAAAACACGCCTGTTCATCCCCCTGATGCAGGTCACCGTCCGCCTGCCGCACAAGCTGCTCTGCTACGTTACCTTCTCCATCTTCTGCATCCTTGGCACCTATCTCGGCCTGCACATTGAAGACTCCATTGCCAACACCCGGGCGATTGGCGCGGTGATGGGCGGCCTGCTCGGCGGCCCGGTGGTCGGCGGGCTGGTGGGCCTGACAGGAGGGCTGCACCGCTATTCGATGGGCGGAATGACGGCGCTGAGCTGTATGATCTCGACCATCGTCGAAGGGCTGCTCGGCGGCCTGGTCCACAGCGTGATGGTCCGGCGCGGTCGGCCGGATAAAGTCTTTAGTCCGCTCACGGCGGGGATGGTCACCCTGGTTGCCGAGCTGGTGCAGATGCTGATCATTTTACTCATCGCCCACCCGTTCGAGGATGCCCTGCATCTGGTCGGCAGCATTGCCGCGCCGATGATGGTTACTAACACGGTGGGCGCCGCGCTGTTTATGCGCATTCTGCTCGACAAGCGGGCGATGTTTGAAAAGTACACCTCCGCCTTCTCGGCCACCGCGCTGAAGGTCGCGGCCTCGACGGAGGGGATCCTGCGCCAGGGCTTTAACGAAGAGAACAGCATGAAGGTGGCCCAGGTCCTGCATCAGGAGCTGGATATCAGCGCCGTCGCCATTACCGATCGCGAAAAACTGCTGGCCTTTACCGGCACCGGGGACGATCACCACCTGCCCGGGAGACCGATTTCGTCCACCTATACGCTTCGCGCGATCGAGACCGGTGAGGTAGTCTACGCCGACGGTAACGAAGTGCCGTACCGCTGCTCGCTGCACCCGCAGTGCAAGCTGGGCTCAACGCTGGTGATCCCGTTGCGCGGCGAAAATCAGCGGGTGATGGGCACCATCAAGCTGTACGAAGCGAAAAACCGCCTGTTCAGCTCCATCAACCGTACCCTCGGGGAGGGGATTGCCCAGCTGCTGTCGGCGCAGATCCTTGCCGGACAGTACGAGCGGCAGAAGGCCTTGCTGACCCAGTCGGAAATCAAGCTCCTGCACGCTCAGGTCAACCCGCATTTTCTGTTTAATGCCCTGAACACCCTCAAGGCGGTGATCCGCCGGGACAGCGAGCAGGCAACGCAGCTGGTGCAGTTTCTCTCGACCTTTTTCCGCAAGAACCTGAAGCGGCCGTCGGAGATCGTCACCCTGGCCGATGAGATCGAACATGTGAACGCCTATCTGCAAATTGAGCAGGCACGGTTTCAGTCGCGCCTGCATGTCACGCTCTCGGTGCCGGATGAACTGGCCTGGCAGCAGCTACCGGCCTTTACCCTGCAGCCGATCGTCGAGAATGCGATTAAGCACGGCACCTCGCAGCTGCTGGGCACCGGAGAAATTGCCATTACCGCCAGCCTTTTTAACCGCCATCTGGTGCTGGATATTGAAGATAACGCCGGGCTCTATACCTCAACTACCGAGGGCGGCGGCCTGGGGATGGGGCTGGTGGATAAACGCCTGCGCGCCCATTTTGGTGAGGATTGCGGCATCACCGTCGTCTGCGAGCCGGACTGCTTTACCCGCATAACCTTAAGACTGCCTCTGGAGGAGCACGCATGATGAATGTGCTGATTGTCGATGATGAGCCTTTGGCGCGGGAAAACCTGCGGTTTTTGCTGCAGGAGCAGAGTGATATCGAGATTGTTGGCGAATGTGCTAACGCCATTGAAGCCATCGGGGCGGTGCATAAGCTGCGCCCGGACGTGCTGTTCCTGGATATCCAGATGCCGCGTATCAGCGGCCTGGAGATGGTGGGGATGCTCGACCCGGAGCATCGACCCTACATCGTGTTTCTTACCGCCTTTGACGAGTACGCGGTCAAAGCCTTTGAAGAGCACGCCTTTGACTACCTGCTGAAACCCATTGAAGAGCAGCGGCTGGAAAAGACCCTCAACCGTCTGCGCCAGGAGCGCAACGTGCAGGACGTATCCCTGCTGGCGGAACATCAGCAGCCGCTGAAGTTTATCCCCTGTAGCGGCCACAGCCGCATTTATCTCCTGCAGATGGACGACGTGGCCTTCGTCAGCAGCCGGATGAGCGGGGTGTTTGTCACCAGCGGTGAGGGCAAAGAGGGATTTACCGAGCTGACGTTGCGCACCCTGGAGAGCCGCACGCCGCTGCTGCGCTGTCATCGCCAGTATCTGGTCAACATGGCGCACCTGAAAGAGATCCGCCTGGAGGAGAACGGGCAGGCGGAGTTGGTGCTGCGGGCCGGGCAGACGGTGCCGGTCAGCCGTCGCTATCTGAAAAGTTTGAAAGAGGCGATAGGGCTGTAAAACTGGTACACTGCGCGGCAGAGCATCATCGACAGTTAAAGGCACACATGATTAGCAATGACATTCTTCGTAGCCTGCGCTACACCCTGAAAGCAAACAATAACGACATGGTGCGCATTCTGGCGCTTTCCGATATGGAGTCCACGTCGGCAGGTTTCGACACCTGGATGACCAAAGAAGATGAAGAAGGGTTTGTTCGCTGCCCGGACATCATCCTGTCAGGTTTCCTGAACGGTCTGATCTATGACAAGCGCGGCAAAGATGAGTCTGCGCCTGAGCTGGCGCTGGAGCGTCGGGTGAACAACAACACGGTGCTGAAAAAGCTGCGCATCGCCTTTTCCCTGAAGACCGACGATATTCTGGCGATCATGACCGAGCAGAAATACCGCGTCTCAATGCCGGAAATCACCGCCATGATGCGCGCCCCGGATCATAAAAACTACCGCGAGTGCGGGGACCAGTTCCTGCGTAATTTCCTGCGCGGACTGACGCACCGGGTGCATCACCCGAAACCATAAAAAAAGCCGGAGGTCATCTCCGGCTTTTTTATTATTTCACCTGCTGACCCGGCTTCGCGCCTTCATCAGGGCTTAACAGGAAGATATCCTTCCCGCCAGGGCCTGCGGCCATCACCATCCCTTCCGAGATGCCGAAGCGCATTTTGCGCGGTGCCAGGTTAGCAACCATTACGGTCTGACGGCCAATCAGCACCTGCGGATCAGGATACGCGGAGCGGATACCGGAGAATACGTTACGTTTCTCGCCGCCCAGATCCAGCGTCAGACGCAGCAGTTTGTCAGAACCCTCAACGAATTCCGCGTTCTCGATCAGCGCCACGCGCAGGTCAACTTTGGCGAAATCATCAAAAGTGATGGTCTCCTGAATCGGATCGTCCGCCAGCGGGCCGGTAACCGGTGCGGCTGCGGCTTTCACCTCTTCTTTCGACGCCTCAACCAGGGCTTCCACCTGCTTCATCTCGATACGGTTGTAAAGCGCCTTGAAGGCGTTCAGCTTATGGCCGAGCAGCGGCTGGTTAATGCTGTCCCAGCTCAGTTCGGTGTTCAGGAACGCTTCGGTACGCGCGGCCAGCTGAGGCAGAACCGGCTTCAGATAGGACATCAGCACGCGGAACAGGTTGATACCCATAGAGCAGATCGCCTGCAGGTCGGCATCGCGGCCTTCCTGTTTGGCGACAACCCACGGCGCCTGCTCGTCGACGTAGCGGTTAGCCAGATCGGCCAGGGCCATGATCTCTCGCACCGCTTTACCGAATTCACGGCTTTCCCAGGCTTCGCCAATCACGGTAGCCGCGTCGGTGAAGGTTTTGTACAGCGCCGGATCCGCCAGTTCAGCCGCCATCACGCCGTCGAAACGCTTGGCGATAAAGCCGGCGTTACGGGAGGCCAGGTTAACCACTTTATTAACGATGTCGGCGTTCACGCGCTGGACGAAATCTTCCAGGTTCAGGTCGATATCGTCGATACGGGAAGAGAGCTTCGCCGTGTAGTAGTAGCGCAGGCTGTCGGCATCAAAGTGGTTCAGCCAGGTGCTGGCCTTGATGAAGGTGCCGCGGGATTTAGACATCTTCGCGCCGTTCACCGTCACATAGCCGTGCACGAACAGGTTGGTAGGCTTGCGGAAACCGCTGCCTTCCAGCATTGCTGGCCAGAACAGGCTGTGGAAGTAGACGATGTCTTTGCCGATGAAGTGGTACAGCTCGGCGTCGGAATCTTTCTTCCAGTATTCCTCGAAGCTGGTGGTGTCGCCGCGCTTGTCGCACAGGTTCTTGAAGGAGCCCATGTAGCCGATTGGCGCATCCAGCCAGACGTAAAAGTATTTGCCCGGCGCGTTCGGGATTTCGAAGCCGAAGTAAGGCGCATCGCGGGAGATATCCCACTGCTGCAGGCCGGATTCAAACCACTCCTGCATCTTGTTTGCCACTTGCTCCTGCAGCGCGCCGCTGCGGGTCCACGCCTGCAGCATTTCGCTAAAGGACGGCAGGTCGAAGAAGAAGTGTTCGGAGTCACGCATCTCAGGCGTCGCACCGGATACCACGGATTTCGGCTCAATCAGCTCGGTCGGGCTGTAGGTCGCGCCGCACACTTCGCAGTTATCGCCATACTGATCCGGGGATTTACATTTCGGGCAGGTGCCTTTCACAAAACGGTCCGGCAGGAACATGCCTTTTTCCGGATCGTAGAGCTGAGAGATGGTGCGGTTTTTAATAAAACCGTTCTCTTTCAGACGGGTGTAGATCAGCTCCGACAGCTCACGGTTCTCGTCGCTGTGCGTGGAGTGATAGTTGTCGTAGCTGATGTCGAAGCCAGCAAAATCCGTCTGATGCTCCTGACTCATTTCAGTAATCATCTGTTCCGGGCTGATACCAAGCTGCTGTGCTTTCAGCATGATCGGCGTGCCGTGTGCATCGTCTGCACAGATGAAGTTAACCTGATGGCCGCGCATTCGCTGGTAACGGACCCAGACATCAGCCTGGATATGCTCCAGCATGTGGCCGAGGTGGATTGAGCCGTTTGCGTACGGCAGAGCGCACGTTACCAGAATTTTTTTCGCGACTTGAGTCATAGTGGACATTACTTCTTTGGTAGTGAAAAGGGCTTTGATAGTACCAAATGGGGCATTATTAAGTAAGCACAAACCATGGCCTTTCAGGTAAACTTGTTCAACAAAGCTCTTATCCACAATAACAAAAGGAGTCGGGATGAGTTCTCAATCCCAGGCCAAATCACCGGAAGCCTTGCGCGCAATGGTCGCCGGAACGCTGGCTAATTTTCAGCACCCCACCCTGAAGCACAATCTCACCGCTCTCAAGGCGTTGCATCACGTGGCGTGGCTGGATGATACCCTGCATGTTGAGCTGCAGATGCCTTTCGTCTGGAACAACGCGTTTGAGACGCTGAAAGAGCAAACCAGTGCTGAGTTGCTGCGCATCACCGGGGCGAAGGCCATTGACTGGAAATTGTCCCACGCTATCGCCACCCTGAAGCGGGTGAAAAACCAACCGGGCATCAACGGCGTGAAGAACATTATCGCCATCAGCTCCGGCAAGGGTGGGGTGGGCAAATCCTCCACCGCCGTGAACCTGGCGCTGGCGCTGGCGGCCGAAGGGGCGAAGGTCGGTATCCTCGATGCCGATATCTACGGCCCTTCCATTCCGAACATGCTGGGCGCCGAAAATCAGCGTCCAACCTCGCCGGATGGCACCCATATGGCACCGATCATGGCTTACGGTCTGGCAACCAACTCGATTGGTTATCTGGTGACCGACGACAATGCCATGGTGTGGCGCGGGCCGATGGCCAGCAAAGCGCTGTTGCAGATGTTGCAGGAGACGATGTGGCCGGATCTCGATTATCTGGTGCTGGATATGCCGCCGGGTACCGGTGATATTCAGCTGACGCTGGCGCAGAACATCCCTGTTACCGGGGCGGTGGTCGTCACCACACCACAGGACATCGCGCTGATCGACGCCAAAAAAGGCATCGTGATGTTCGAGAAAGTTGAGGTGCCGGTGTTGGGCGTGGTTGAAAACATGAGCATGCACATCTGCAGTAACTGCGGTCATCATGAAGCGATCTTTGGCGCAGGCGGGGCAGAGAAGCTGGCGGCGCAGTATCACACCCAGCTGCTGGGTCAGATGCCGCTGCACATTACGCTGCGTGAAGATCTCGACAGCGGGAAGCCGACCGTGATCAACCGTCCTGAAAGTGAGTTTGCTGAGATGTATCGCCAGCTGGCAGATCGCGTCGCAGCCCAGCTCTACTGGCAGGGAGAAGTGATCCCGGGCGATATCGCCTTCCGCGCGGTGTAGTTGTTTTGCCGGGCAGCGCTGCGCTTACCCGGCAAAATTCGCGATTAACGGTGGTAGAAGATATCGCCGTTATACGCTTTGTAGATCTTACCGTCGGTATCACCCACCAGCACGTAGTTCTCACCCATATAGGTCCAGTGCGTGCCCGCTTGTGGTTCAGGCAGGTTGCGCAGTTTGTACTGCTTGATGGTGTACTCAGGGGTCAGATACTGTGCCGGGGCGAAATCACCAATCTTAAATTTCGTAAAATCGGCTACAAACTCCTGTTCCTCATAGGCCTGGATGCCAGAGGGTGCCGCGGCGGCTTGTGGTGCAGCAAACGCCGCGCTCGCCAGTGACATCAGTACGCCCAGAAGTAGAATTTTACCTTTCGTCATTTTTTCTCCAGATTAATCATGGCCATTACTCTTGGTCTGCTGATTCGTGACCGAGCAACAGATACTCTATTTTATGTTTTGCCGGCTGGCTGGGCTGGTAAAAAATGTAACAAATCAACACATCCCTGCACATGCCGGGGCGGCTTAAATTATTTTTGTCGTGAATGTATTTTTATTTAAACGTTCTGTTAATTATAGTTTTATTTATAAAATCCGAAACGAAGTCATATTGCCAATATAGTCGTATCCGGACTGTATTATTTCTTTCGCGGAGTGTTTATGATACGGGCTAATTCATTGATGCTGTTTTTGGTTTCTCCTACCTAAAGAAATGTCCGGACAATCGTCAGCCCGGCTGGAACGTTTTCTTTATCAGGTTATTTTATTTTAACTCCATAATATAATTAATATTTCTTAATATTAATTACGCACTGGTATTATTGGGAGTTATCCAGAGATGAATGGGCTATTAACGTAATTCATAGAGTATTATTTATTAATGACAATGCCACTCCGCACTGGCGCAGGTTTATTTGCCGCCCTGTTATTAGCAGGCTGCACAATTACGCCCGGCCAACATATAAATACTTCTGGAAAAAATAACGTTGCTGTTGTCGACAATCCACTTGATTTGGATAAGAAAGTGGATGTCTGGCCGTTAACGCCCTCGGTCATTGAACAGCTCCGTGGCGATCGCGAGAAATCTCAGGCAAATCCGAATCTGGACGAAGAATTAAAGAACTGGGAATACCGGATTGGCCCCGGGGATGTGCTAATGATCACCGTCTGGGATCATCCGGAACTCACCACACCGGCCGGGCAGTATCGTAGCGCCAGCGACACCGGTAACTGGGTCGGTGCCGACGGCACGCTCTTTTATCCCTATGTCGGTAAACTTCACGTTGCGGGTAAAACCCTCGCCCAGGTACGCAAAGAGATCACTGCCCGGCTGGACAGGGTGATTGAGAGCCCGCAGGTCGATGTCAGTATCGCGGCGTTTCGCTCGCAGAAAGCCTATGTCACCGGCGAAGTGGTTAAATCCGGCCAGCAGCCGATTACCAATATTCCCTTGACCGTGATGGATGCGATCAATGCGGCGGGCGGCCTGTCGACCGATGCCGACTGGCGCAACGTGGTGCTCACTCATGAGGGCAAAGACACGCGGATTTCACTCTATGCCCTGATGCAGCACGGCGATCTCACGCAAAACCGCCTGCTGTGGCCGGGGGATATTCTGTTTATCCCGCGCAATGATGCCCTGAAAGTCTTTGTGATGGGCGAGGTGGTGAAACAGAGCACCCTGAAGATGGATCGCAGCGGCATGACGCTGGCGGAAGCGCTGACCAGCGCTGGTGGCCTGAATCAGGACATGGCCGATGCGACCGGCATTTTTGTCATCCGCTCCACCACCGGGAAAAGCCCGGACGGCAAAATTGCGCGCATCTGGCAGCTGAATGCCCGCGACGCGTCTGCCATGGTGCTCGGCACAGAGTTTCAGCTCCAGCCCTACGATATTGTCTATGTGACGACGGCGCCGATCTCACGCTGGAACCGGGTTGTGGCGCAGCTGGTGCCGACCATTAGCGGTATTCATGACCTGACGGAAACCGTGCGCTTTATTAAATCGTGGCCTGAATAATGATCCAGTCCATTCTGGTGGTGTGTACTGGAAATATTTGCCGTTCCCCGCTCGGGGAACGGCTTTTACAGCAGCAGTTACCGGCATTGTCCATCGCCTCGGCGGGCATCTGCGGCCTGGCCGGGCATCCGGCAGATCGCCATGCTCAGCAAATTGCAGCCACCTATGGTGTATCGCTGGCGGATCACGTGGCCCGTCGGCTGACGGTGCCAATGATGCGGGAATACGATCTGATCCTCGCCATGGAGTCAGAGCAAATTAACCGGATCTCACTTATTGCCCCGGAAGCGCGGGGTAAAGCCTTGCTGTTCGGGCAATGGCTGAGGGAACGGGAAATCCCCGATCCCTACGGTAAAGGCATGGAAGCCTTTGAATATGTTTTTCGCCTGCTTGGCGAAGCAAGTCTGGAATGGACTAACCGACTAACAGTAAAGGGATTACGGTCATGTCGTCGAAAAACGTGAATACACAGGGTTATGCTGTTGATAATCAAGAGTTGGATCTGGCACGTCTTCTGGGAGAGTTAATTGATCATCGCCTGTGTATTCTTAGCGTCACGCTATTGTTTGCGCTCTGCGGGACGTTGTATGCGTTATTTGCATCGCCGGTCTATGTCGCAGATGCCATGGTGCAAGTAGAAAATAAGCAGCAGAACAGGATTCTCAAAACCTTAAACCAGCTAGCCCCGGAGCGGTCATCAGATTCCAGTGCCGAAATTCAGTTGCTGAAATCGCGGATGATCCTCGGTGAAACCGTGGAGGCATTGCGCTTACGCGATGAGATAACCCAGGTTCGCCTGCCGGTTATCGGCAAAGCCTGGGCGAAGCTTACCGGACAACCTGCCGCCACAGTGATCCTCGATAATCTGACGCTTCCGGCCACCCAGAGCATGACCCTTACCGCCGAAGAGAACGGGCACTACCTGCTGGAAGGAGAGGGCTTTAGCGCGCGCGGTACCGTAGGGACACCGCTGCAGCACGCCGGAGTGACGATCGCCGTTCGCGAAATGATTGCGCCGCCAGGCACGCGTTTCAGACTGCGGCAGCACGCGCAGCTGGAAGCGATAAACGCCCTGAGCCGCCAGTTTAGCGTCACGGAACAGGGCAAAGAGAGCGGGATCCTCTCCCTGAGCCTGACCGGGCAGGATCCGGCGCGCATCGCCACCGTGCTGAATCATATTGCCCAGAACTATCTGCAACAGAACATTGCTCGTCAGGCTGCGCAGGACTCACAGAGCCTCAGCTTCCTTCAGCGCCAGCTGCCACAGGTGCGCGGTGAGCTGGAGTTGGCTGAAGAGCGTCTTAACACCTACCGTAAGCAGCGCGATTCAGTGGATTTGACCCTCGAAGCCAAGTCGGTGCTGGAGCAGATCGTTAACGTCGATAATCAGCTCAATGAGCTGACCTTCCGCGAAGCCGAGATCTCCCAGCACTTTAAAAAGGACCATCCCACTTATCGGGCGCTTCGTGAAAAACGTCAGACGTTAGAGAGCGAGCGGGAGCGGCTGAACAAACGGGTAGGGACAATGCCGTCGACGCAGCAGGAGATCCTGCGTCTCAGCCGTGATGTCGATTCGGGCCGCGCGGTTTATCTGCAGCTGCTTACCCGACAGCAGGAGCTGAACATCTCCCGCTCCAGCACCATCGGTAACGTACGTATTATCGATTCAGCGGTAACGCAGCCTGCACCTATTAAGCCGCGCAAGGCGTTAATCGTGGTCATTGCGACCCTGTTTGGTTTCTTCGTCTCGACAGGCGGGGTGTTAGCGAGATCGGCACTGCGACGCGGGATTAACGCCCCGGAACAGCTGGAAAGTGAAGGGATAAGCGTCTATGCCACCTTGCCTCATTCTGAGTGGCTGCACGGTAAAACCCGGGTGGGCAACCACTATTTCTTCCACTACTGCAAACGGCATAAAACCACCGACGTGCCTTTTTTACCGATCGACAGGCCGCTGGATAATTTTGTCGAAGCGGTGCGCGGATTACGTACCAGCCTGCACTTCGCCATGATGGATGCCGAAAATAACATTCTGATGTTCAGTGGCCCGTCTCAGGACTGCGGCAAAACGCTGGTCAGTACCTCGCTGGCGGCGCTGGTGACCCAGGTCGATCAGCGGGTGCTGTTTATCGATGCCGATATGCGTAAAGGCTATGTGCACAATATTTTTGGCCTGCCTAATGATGCCGGTCTGTCGGACGTGCTGTCAGGTAAAGTGGCTTTCCCGCAGGCCATTCAGACTTACGCCAGCGGCCAGTTTGATGTGGTGACCTGCGGGCATTATCCGCCGAATCCGTCTGAGCTGCTGATGCACGACCGTTTCCGCGAGTTTATGGCCTGGGCCAGCGCGCAGTACGACATGGTGATTGTTGATACTCCGCCGATTCTGGCAGTTACGGATGCCGCGCTGGTGGGCCGGGTCGCCGCCTCCACGCTGCTGGTGGCACGCTTTAACGTTACCAGCGTCCGGGAGATGGAGGTCAGCCAGCGTCGCCTGCAGCAGATGGGAGTCAACATTAAAGGGGCAATCCTGAACGACGTCGTGAAGTCGGCGGCCAGCTATTATGCTTCGGGTTACGATGCTTACGGCTATTCCGCAGCGCAGAGCGCAAAGAATAAAGCGAGATAACGAGGGGAATAAAGACCCGGCAGCGAGCGCTGCCGGGTTGAACAACTTACTTCGCCAGCAGCTCGTGCGCCGTGCGTTCCACCAGTGACAGCAGGACTTTGACATCCTCCAGCGTCACGATTGGGTTCAGCAGGGTCAGCTTCAGGCAGGTGATACCGTTATGCTCGGTCACACCGACGTTGGCACGGCCCGATTCCAGCAGCGCATCACCGATCTTCTGGTTGAGCAGCGCAATTGCCGCATCGTCCAGTTTCAGCTCAGGGCGGAAGCGGAACAGCACGCTCGCCAGCTGCGGTGGCATCACCAGTTCCAGCTGCGGCTGTTCGGTCACATACGCGGCAACCTGCTGCGCCATGGTCACACCGTGATCGATGATCTCAGCGTATTTCTTCTGGCCCAGCGCCTCCAGGCTCATCCACAGCTTCAGCGCGTCGAAACGACGGGTGGTCTGCAGGGATTTGGACACCAGGTTTGGTACGCCAGCTTCTTCGTCAAACTCAGAGTTCAGGTACGCGGCCTGATAACGCATCAGCTCATAGTGACGCGCCTCTTTCAGCAGGAACGCGCCGCAGCTGATGGTCTGGAAGAACTGCTTGTGGAAGTCCAGAGTAACGGAATCCACCAGCTCGATACCGTCGAGGTAATCGCGATACTTCTCGGACATCAGCAGCGCGCCGCCCCAGGCTGCATCCACGTGAACCCAGATGTTCTGCTTCGCCGCCAGCTCAGCAATAGCACGCAGCGGATCGATAGCGCCCGCATCGGTGGTGCCGGCAGTGGCAACAATCGCCAGAATCTGCTCGCCGTTGGCGTTGCACTGCTCGATTTTCGCCGCCAGATCGGTCAGATCCATACGCGAACATTCGTCAGTTTTTACCTGAATAACGGACTGGTAGCCGAGGCCCATCAGCGCCATGTTCTTCTGCACGGAGAAGTGCGCGCTGTCGGAGCACAGAACGCGGATCTTACGCAGATCGCCCACCAGACCATCCTGCTGGACGGAGTGGCCCTGACGCGCGAAGAACGCATCGCGCGCCAGCATCAGACCCATCATGTTGCTCTGGGTGCCGCCGCTGGTGAAGACACCGGCGTCGCCAGGCTGGTAACCCAGACGGGTACGCAGCCACTCGATCAGTTTTATCTCGATAATGGTCGCAGACGGGCTCTGATCCCAGGAGTCCATGCTCTGGTTAGTGGCGTTGATCATCACTTCCGCCGCCTGGCTTACCACCAGGCTCGGGCAGTGAAGATGCGCCACGCACTGCGGATGATGCACCGCGAGGCTGTCTTTCAGGAAATATTCAACGGCACGCTCGATGGCGGTCTCGTTGCCCAGCCCTTCCGGGCTGAAATCCAGGTTGATACGTTCGCGCAGCTCGGCGACCGTTTTACCCTGGTACATTTCCGGCTGTTTCAGCCACTGCATAACCGCCTGGGTGCTCTGCTCGATGGCCTGCTGATAGGCTTCGATGCTTTGCGCCGACGACGACAAAATCGGGTTTAAATCTGACATTGTATCCATTGTCTCCGGTTAGACTGGGCGAACGCCCGCAGCAAGCAGCGCCTGCTCAAATTTGTCCAGGAACACGTTCAGCTCCTGATCGCTGATCAGCAGGGAAGGCAGCAGACGGACAACGTTACCGTTACGACCGCCACGCTCCAGAATCAGACCGGCTTCGAAGCATTTCTTCTGGATCAGCGCAGACAGCTCGCCATCGCCCGGGAAGCAGCCCATATGATCGGCAGCTTCGTGCGGTTTTACGATCTCGATGCCGATCATCATGCCCAGACCGCGCACGTGACCGATAACCGGATAGCGTTTCTGCAGCTCAACCAGCTTCGCTTTCAGCCACTCGCCCTGGGCGGCAACTTTATCGGCAATGTTCTGCTCTTTGAGGATCTGCAGGGTGGTGAGGCCAGTGGCCATCGCCAGCTGGTTGCCACGGAAGGTACCGGTATGGTGACCCGGAGACCAGGCATCGAACTGCTTTTTGATACCCAGCACGGCCAGCGGCAGACCGCCACCAACAGCTTTGGACATCACGACGATGTCTGGCTGGATACCTGCGTGTTCGAAGGCGAAGAATTTACCGGTACGGGCAAAGCCTGCCTGAACTTCGTCGAGGATCAGCAGAATGCCGTGCTCTTCGGTTACTTTACGGATGCGCTGCAGCCACTCAACCGGTGCCGGGTTCACGCCGCCTTCGCCCTGAACGGCTTCCAGGATCACGGCAGCAGGTTTACGCACACCGCTTTCAACGTCGTTGATCAGGTTTTCGAAGTAGTAGGTCAGGGCTTTAACACCCGCTTCACCGCCGATACCCAGCGGGCAGCGGTACTCGTGCGGGTAAGGCATGAACTGCACTTCTGGCATCATGCCGTCAACCGCTTCTTTCGGAGACAGGTTGCCGGTCACGGACAGCGCGCCGTGGGTCATGCCGTGATAAGCACCGGAGAAGCTGATAATGCCGCTGCGGCCGGTCACTTTTTTCGCCAGCTTCAGCGCGGCTTCAACAGCGTCCGCACCGGATGGGCCGGTAAACTGCAGGCAGTACTCTTTGCCCTGACCTGGCAGCATGGAGAGCAGGTATTCTGAGAACGCGTCTTTTAACGGCGTGGTCAGATCCAGAGTATGTAACGGCAAGCCGCTGGTAATGACACTTTGGATGCTTTTCAGCACATCAGGATGGTTATGACCCAGCGCCAGCGTTCCCGCTCCGGCCAGGCAATCCAGATACTCTTTATTATCCGCGTCGGTGATCCACACCCCGTCCGCCTTAGTAATAGCTAAAGGCAGTTTGCGCGGATAACTCCTGACATTGGATTCCATTTCAGCCTGACGGGCCAGATAGGTTTCGTTGGTTTTGAAAGAAGAGGCATTCAAAGTATCAATACGGACTTTATCCGTCATCATATCACTCCTACAACCGCAGCTCAGCACGTGGCCACGATTGAATAATTAATTAAGAAAATGAGAAGGGCATCAAAAATCGCGGCCAATATAGAGCCTTTTTGCGCAGGGCTCAATGGTTAATTGTTTATCGTTTTGTTACGCGCGTTGAAACAACGCGCGTAAGCCGTAACCCCGCATGGCAACTGAGGTTTCCTGGGGGGCACTCCGGGGAAAAAAGTAGGGTATTTTAGAATGCTTTAGGACTACTTTGAACAACGTTCAGAATCCCGTGATCGCGACCATGGGTTTTATTCCATGACGCATCGGTGACGCCATCCGCATCAAGTGAAATCGACAGGATATAACCGGCCCCTTTGATCTCGTAAAAATTAGCATTCAACCGCTTCACCGTGGCTTTCTTGCCGTTGATGATGGCCTGGGTGAAGCCATTGTTGATGGTGGCTTTGATGCCGTTAGCGCTAAAAGAGGCTTCACGCAGCGGATCGGCAACATGGGCCGCCTGGGCATGTTGCGTTGCGGCCTGCGCATTCTCCAGAGCCTGTTTTTCGGCAGCAGCATTGATCGTGGCCTGACGGTTCTGGTCCGCGATATAGCAGGCATCACGGCTAACGCCCTTTGCTTCACACTGCGCTAACCGCTGCTCTTCAGAGACGCAGCCCGCCAGCAACGCAGCAACCACACCCACCAACAGAATCTTTTTCATACATTAACCTTATCGAGTTTAAGAATTTCTCATTCCCTGATAATTGCTCATTCATTCCATTAAGCCAGCCGTTATCTGCGTATATCTATAGTAGTAACGCAGTAGTGACGTGGGGTGACTATCGCGGAATGCAGGGTTTTGCTATTTGATGAAGATCACACTTAGCACGAATAGCTAAAAATACAGGTGCAATCCTGGTGGGCGTCGCAGCACCAGAAAGGTTCTTGCTATTGCCAGACGCATCCTCTACGCTGCCGTGATTACATGATGTTATGTAATTTGACTCGGGGTGCCCTTCTTTGTGAAGGCTGAGAAATACCCGTACCACCTGATCTGGATAATGCCAGCGTAGGGAAGTCAGATGCCCTCCGGGCAATCGCTTCTTCGCGCAAGGCAGGAGCGATACCATGCAGCCTGACCTGCTCAATTTACACGCCTTACACCATTTCCGAACCCGTTCCCCGCTGACCCACTGTATGACCAACGATGTGGTGCAGACCTTTACCGCCAACGTATTGCTGGCCCTCGGCGCATCACCGGCGATGGTGATCGAAGCCGAAGAGGCTGAACAGTTCTCCGCTATTGCCGATGCGCTGCTGATTAACGTCGGGACCCTGACCGCCTCGCGTGCCCAGGCGATGCGCCGGGCGATTGAAAGCGCGGTGGCGGCGGGTAAACCCTGGACGCTCGATCCGGTGGCCGTTGGCGCCCTGGCGTACCGGACCCGTTTTTGTCAGCAAATTCTCGCCCTCAAACCGGCGGCCATTCGCGGTAATGCCTCTGAAATTCTGGCGCTGGCCGGGATGAGTGCAGGCGGACGCGGCGTTGACACCACCGATACCGCCGCCAGCGCGCTGCCGGCAGCCCAGGCGTTGGCCCGGCAGACCAATGCAATTGTGGCGGTGACCGGGGAGGTGGATTACGTGACTGACGGGCTGCGGACCCTGACCATTACCGGCGGCGATCCGCTGATGACCCGCGTGGTGGGCACAGGCTGCGCCCTGTCGGCGGTCGTGGCGGCCAGTTGCTCACTGCCGGGCGACCGGCTGGATAACATCGCCGCGGCCTGCGGCTGGATGAAACGGGCCGGGACGCTGGCGGCAGCGCAGAGTCGTGGTCCGGGCAGTTTTGCCCCGGCGTTTCTGGATGCTCTGTGGGATCTGGGGGGGCAACCATGAAACGGATTAATGCCCTCACCATCGCCGGCACCGACCCGAGCGGCGGGGCCGGGATCCAGGCCGACCTGAAAACCTTCTCGGCGCTTGGGGCGTACGGCTGCTCGGTGATCACCGCCCTGGTGGCGCAGAACACCCGCGGGGTGCAGTCGGTCTACCGAATCGAACCGGATTTTGTGGCGGCGCAGCTGGAGTCGGTGTTCAGCGATGTGCGCATCGACACCACCAAGATCGGCATGTTGGCCGAAACCGATATTGTCGAGGCCGTGGCGGAGCAGCTCCTGCGGCATCGGGTCAAAAACGTGGTGCTGGATACGGTGATGTTGGCGAAAAGCGGCGATCCGCTGCTGTCACCCTCCGCCGTCGACACGCTGCGTAAAAAGCTGTTGCCGCAGGTGGCGCTGATCACCCCCAACTTGCCCGAAGCGGCGGCGCTGCTGGATGCCCCGCATGCACAAAACGAGCGAGAAATGAAAGAGCAGGGCACGGCGTTACTCGCCCTGGGTTGCGGTGCGGTGCTGATGAAGGGCGGTCATCTGGATGACGCTGAAAGCCCCGACTGGCTGTTCACCCGCGACGGAGCCACGCGCTTTACCGCCCCGCGCATCAAGACTAAAAACACCCACGGCACCGGCTGTACCCTCTCCGCCGCGCTGGCTGCGCTGCGTCCACGCCATGACAACTGGCCCGATACGGTGCAGGAAGCCAAGCGCTGGCTCTCTGCCGCGCTGGCTAAAGCCGATAGTCTGGAGGTGGGTCACGGTATTGGTCCGGTACACCATTTTCATGCATGGTGGTAAGCCTTATACTGGCAGGACACATCAGGCCTGAGAAAAACAGAGATGGAACAAGCGCATACCCGGCTAATTGCTCAACTGACTGAACGGATCGCTGCCCCTGACAATACGCCGCTGTATCTGAAGTTTGCTGAAACCGTAAAAAATGCGGTGCGCAGCGGGGTGCTGGAGCATGGAAATATTCTGCCAGGCGAACGCGATCTGAGCCAGTTGACCGGGGTGTCGCGCATTACCGTGCGTAAAGCGATGCAGGCGCTGGAAGCAGAGGGTGTGGTGACGCGCGCCCGTGGCTACGGGACGCAAATCAATAACATTTTTGAATATTCACTCAAAGAAGCGCGCGGGTTTTCTCAGCAGGTGGTGCTGGGCGGTAAAAAGCCCAATACGCTATGGGTCAATAAGCGCGTGGTGAAGTGTCCGGAAGAGGTCGCTGCTCAGTTGTCGATTGCCCCGGAAAGTGATGTCTTTCTGCTGAAACGTATTCGCTACGTGGATGATGACGCCGTCTCGATTGAAGAATCCTGGGTTCCGGTGGCACTGATCCAGGACCCGGACGCCATTGGTATTTCGCTGTACGACTACTTCCGCAACCAGAATATCTTTCCGCAGCGTACCCGTTCTCGCGTCAGTGCCCGCATGCCGGACATTGAGTTTCAGACCCACATTAAAATGGATGACAAAATACCGGTGCTGGTGATCAAGCAGGTTGCGCTTGACCAGCAACACCGGCCCATCGAGTACAGCATCAGCTACTGTCGCAGCGATCTATACGTTTTTGTGTGCGAGGAGTAATTCCTCGCGCGTGGGGGCGCAATCTCCCCCGCGATGGCTGACCACCCAGGCGGCCACGGCATTGCCCAGCATCACGGCGTCAGCAATACTCCATCCCGCCGCCAGGCCGGCAAGCGTGCCGCCCGCGTGGCTGTCGCCTGCACCAATGGTGTCGACCACGGTGGCCGGAAAGGCAGGGACATGACCCGAGGCGTCAGCGTCATACCAGACCGCACCATCTTTGTCGTGACGGACAATCAGCACTGATCCGAACCGTTGCTGCCAGTGGGCACCTAGCATCTCATCCTCTACACCCCATCTTTCAGCGGCAAGTTGTGCCTCCTGGCGATTGAGCGACACGATCGGCTTGCAGGCCATAATCCGTGTCATCAGCGCATCAGGAATATCCGCAATCCGTGGCCCAAAGTCGATAAACGTGGTCACGTCCTGAAGGCCTTCCAGCCAGCCTGTTAGTAACTCACCGCACGGCGATGCCAGCTGATAACCGGACAGATAGACCAGACTATTTTGCGGCACGTTAAGCGCATCAAGCCAGGGCTGCTGCCACTGATTCTCCACCCCGCTAAACGACATAAACGTTCGCTCGCCGTCAGGCTCCACCAGCGCCAGGCACCAGCCGTTATCGCCGGTTTCGGCTTCCACCACGCTGTGCAGATCCTGCCTGGCCATCGCTTGGCGAATAATGTCCGCCCACACGCCATGGCCGACGGGCAGCGCATTTTGTGCGGTGATCCCCAGGCGTTTCAGGGCGATGGCAATGTTTAACGCGCAGCCGCCGATGTTGACGCCCTGCTGTTTGAGCTCGATATCACACCCGCGCCAGGGCAGGGCGTAGGCATCGGCGATAACGTCAATCACCGCTGCCCCCAGTACCGTGACCGGGCGTGTGGCGTGTAATGCGTCAAGACGCCGGGAAAAAGAACTCATACCGCCTCCCTTTGCTCCCGGTAGTGCAGGAGTTTTTCGCCATAATGGCCAAAATCGAGCTGGTTAACGGCGTCGAGTTCGTCCTTTAGCCCCGGGTCAATCGCCTGCACGCCGTGCAGGGCCCCACAGATAGCCGTTGCCATCGCGCCAATGGTGTCCGTATCACCGCCCAGATTGGCGCATAACATGGCGCAGCGGTTCGGGTCAGTCCCGGCCAGCTCGACCATCGCAATCGCCGCCGGAACCGACTCAATGGTACTGGTTCCCGCCCCGACGAGTTGATACACCTGCTCGCTGGCGGACTCTGTGCCATTGGCCTCCCGCACGGTTTTTAGCGCCAGCTCAATGCGCGCGGCAAGCGACGCACTGAAGGTGGTGGTGTTGGCTTCCTGGGTATAGCGGGCAACAGCCGGCAGGGCATCGGCAATGTTCTGCCAGCGCTTACCGTCGATGGCGCACGATATCGCCCAGGCAATCACCACCGCACCGGCGATGGCAAGGTCCGATTTATGGGTCGGGCTGGAGGCCAGCGCGACCTGTTCAACAAAGTGCTCCAGACGCGTAGCCGGGAGCAGGCAGCCCAGCGGGGAGGCACGCATCGCTGCCCCATTGGTGACGCCGTTGTTTTCCAGTTCGCTGACCGGCTTGCCGTCGCGAATGGCGTTGAGGGCGATTTTCGATGTCGGGCCGAGTACGTTCTTATTAAAGGCGTCAAAGTCGAGCGCCCAGTGCAGGATGTGTTTGCCGATAACATCCGCATCAATCTGCCCGTCGCACTCGATAATCGCATCGGCCAGACACAACGCCATTGAGGTATCATCGGTGAACTCAGCGCGGTCGAAATAACAGGCCGCGTTATTTTCCGCCGGGCCGGGCAAGAAACGGTCAATCCAGCCGAAATGCGCTTTTACACGCTTTCTCGGCCACAGCTCCGATGGCATGCCCATCGCATCCCCTAAAGCCTGCCCGTAAAGCGCACCGAGAATACGTTGTTGTTTCATTTAACTTCCCCTTGTGTCAGCGCGGTATCGCCATCAACCACCTCAATTGCGGTGATCTCTTTATCCGATTCGCGGAAAAACAGCATAAACAGCACGGCAATCACCGCAATCATGATTGCACCAAACGTCCACATCCCGGCCCAGTTGAAGGTCAGCCCATTCACCGGCTCTTTGTAAGCGAACATTTTTTCCATCATTACGCCGCCCAGACGGTAACCCAGCAGGCTACCAAAGCCCTGACAGCACAGCGTAATCAAGCCCTGCGCCGCGGTACGCATATGCGCCGGCGCTTTTTTGTCCACGTAGATGTACGCGGTCACGTAATAGAAGTCGTAGCTCACGCCGTGCAGCAGGATGCCGAGGAACAGCAGGGCGTAGGTGAAGTATTGTTCCGCCCCGCCGTAAACAAAGAAGCCATAGCGAATGGCGGCGGTGATAAGACCCAGCAACAAGACCTTCTTAATACCAAAGCGTTTGGTAAAGAATGGCAGAGCCAGCATAAAGAAAATTTCTGAGAACTGACCGAGCGTCATCCAGCCCGTCGCGTTTTTCATACCCACTTCCGTCAGATATCCGGTGGCGAAGATGTAGTAGAACGCCAGCGGCATCGCGAACAGGAACGAGCAGAAGAAGAATACCAGGAAGTTCTTATCGCGCAGCAGGATCAGTGCATCCAGCCCCAGCATCACTTTGAAGTCCAGCTTGCCGGTACTCTTCGGCGGCGTATTCGGCAGGAACAGCGCGAACACGCCGAGCAGGGCAGAGCTGGCGGCGGTCATCAGCAGCGGAATATTGGTGTCGGAGATATCGCTGTAGCCCATCATCTGCGGCAGGAACCCACAGGCCAGGCCGGAGGCGATCCAGCCGATAGTGCCCATCACCCGAATGCGTGGGAAATCCGCCTCGACATCGTCAACATTAGCAAAAGCGATACTGTTGGTCAGGGCGATGGTCGGCATATAGGTCAGGGAGTAGGCCAGCAGCAGCGGGAAGAAGGTGCTGAACTGGGTTTGTTGCGCGGCGAAGTACATCAGAACGGCACCGGCAAACATCAGCACCGCCAGCACTTTCTGGGCGGCAAAGAAGCGGTCGGTCAGCGAGCCGACGAGAATAGGTGAGAGGATCGCCGCAATGGCGGTACAGGCATAAGACCAGCCGATTTCTCCGGCGCTAAAGCCGCTTTTACTCAGCCACAGCCACAGCGGCACAAACCATGCGCCCCAGATAAACCATTCAACAAACATCATGAATGACAGTTGGACTTTCGTTTTCATTGTTTAATCCTGCATGTCAGAGAGGGTACGCCTTTAACATACCATTCGGTGATACCTTTTAAATACCTTTGTGGTGATTGTTTGATCGGTGTAACAAAATTGTTGTACACGAAACGCGCCAGCGACCGGTACGGAAAAAACGCTGCGGGCGGTGGAAATAGAGGAGAGGCAGTACCAGGCTTAGAGGGCTTGCAATCCTGTGAGCCTGGATAAAACATGCCGACGCCCTGTCGGCACTGACGGGAGGAAAACCATGACTGATATTACGCAATTGCTGGGCAAAGACGCCGACAGCCTGTTACAGCATCGTTGTATGACCATTCCAGCCGACCAGCTTTACCTGCCTGGCCACGACTACGTCGACCGCGTGATGGTGGACAACAACCGTCCACCGGCGGTGCTGCGAAATATGCAGACGCTGTATAACACCGGACGTCTGGGCGGAACGGGGTATCTGTCGATCCTGCCGGTGGACCAGGGCGTGGAGCACTCCGCGGGCGCGTCCTTTGCCGCCAACCCGCTCTATTTCGATCCGAAGAATATCGTGGAACTGGCGATTGAGGCGGGCTGTAACTGCGTGGCCTCCACTTACGGCGTGCTGGCCTCTGTCTCGCGACGTTACGCCCACCGCATTCCGTTTCTGGTCAAGCTTAACCACAACGAAACCCTGAGTTACCCCACCGAATATGACCAGACGCTTTACGCCAGCGTTGAGCAGGCCTTCAACCTCGGTGCGGTCGCGGTGGGCGCTACTATCTATTTCGGCTCAGAGCAGTCGCGCCGTCAGATAGAAGAGATCTCGGCCGCCTTCGAGCGTGCCCATGAGCTGGGTCTGGTGACCGTGCTGTGGGCCTATCTGCGTAACCCGGCCTTCAGCAAAGACGGGACGGACTACCACGTTTCTGCCGATTTAACCGGCCAGGCCAACCATCTGGCGGCGACCATCGGGGCGGATATCGTCAAGCAGAAAATGGCCGAAAACAATGGCGGCTATACCGCGGTGAAATTCGGTTATACCGACGATCGGGTCTACAGCAAACTGACCAGCGATAACCCCATCGACCTGGTGCGTTACCAGCTAGCGAACTGCTATATGGGCCGTGCCGGGTTGATCAACTCCGGCGGCGCGGCAGGCGGGGAAACCGATCTCACCGATGCGGTGCGCACGGCCGTTATCAATAAACGCGCGGGCGGGATGGGGCTGATCCTCGGTCGCAAGGCGTTTAAGAAATCGATGGCCGACGGCGTGAAGCTGATTAACGCCGTGCAGGATGTCTATCTGGATAAGAAAGTGACCATCGCGTAACCATACTGCCGGGTGGCGACTACGTCTTACCCGGCCTACAAAACTTCATTCAAAAATCCCTCCCGATCCACTTCACACTTCCCCTGGCTTTTGTGAAAAGTGTCACTCCCCCCCGTGCAGATGCACAAGAAATGGTCAGCGCTTAGCGGAATTTGTCTAAGGCAGTGGATGAATTTTGCGCTTACAGTTAGTTTCGAAACAGCTTTTCAAAATGCTAAAGGCACTGAACCTACGTTGTTTTAAGGACTAATAATGAAAATCGAATCTGTAAACGTCACCGTCTTTCAGTATCCCACGCGCCGTGTCTCCGACACCGCCGGGCACTCCCACCCAGGCCCGGAGAGTCTGGCCAAAATGGCGATGCTGACCATTACCGCAGACGATGGCACCAAAGGGTATTCATTTGCACCGCCGGAAGTGGTGCGCCCTTTTGTGGTCAATACCTTCTTTCGTAAAGTGATGGTCGGCCAGGACGCGTTCAATCGCGAGAAGATCTGGCAGGAGCTGGCACACTGGCAGCGCGGCAGCGCCCACCAGCTGACCGAACGCGCGCTGGGGTTTGTTGAGCAGGCGCTGTGGGATCTGATTGGCCGCAAACTCAATATGCCGGTGTGGAAATTGCTCGGCGGCTACCGCGACAAAGTCCCGGCCTACGGCAGCACTATGTGCGGCGATGACCTGCCGGGTGGCCTGTCGACGCCGGAAGAGTACGCCACCTTTGCCGAGACGCTGGTCGCCCGCGGATACAAAGCCATCAAGCTGCACACCTGGATGCCGCCGGTCTCCTTCGCCCCTAATCCAAAGATGGACGTCAAGGCCTGCGCCGCGGTGCGTGAAGCGGTCGGCCCGGATATCGACCTGATGATCGACGGCTACCACTGGTACAGCCGCACCGAGGCGCTGTACATCGGCAAGGAGCTGGAGAAGCTCAACTTCGCGTGGTTTGAAGAGCCGATGGAGGAGGAGAGCATGTCCTCCTATGCCTGGCTGGCGGAAAATCTCTCCATTCCGATCATCGGGCCGGAAAGCCTGGGCGGGAAGCACCACAGCCGCGCCGACTGGATCAAAGCCGGGGCCTGCGACATCCTACGCGCCGGATCGAACGGCGTCGGCGGTATCTCGCCGACCCTGAAAGTGGCGAACCTCGCAGAGTCGTTCGGCATGGACTGCGAAGTGCACGGCAACGGCGCGGCGAGCCTGGCGGTAATTGGCGCCATCAAAAACTGCCGCTGGTATGAGCGCGGCCTGCTGCACCCGTTCCTCGATTACGACGAACCGGCGGCCTATCTGCACAGCCTGATTGACCCGATGGATGATGAAGGCATGGTCAGCCTGCCGACGCGCCCGGGACTCGGCGAAGACATTAATTTTGCGTATATCGAAGCCAATACCGTCAGCCACGACTGACAAATAAAAACGTACCCTACAGGCGATATATACATGAAAAGATCTCCTCTGGCAGGAGCGTGTTTACTCGCGCTCGCGCTGATGATGGGGAGCGGTGCGGCGTACGCAAAAACGCCGCCCGATCAGCTCATCATCGGTATGAACATGAACAACCTGCTGACCCTCGATCCGGCCGCGATGACCGGTAACGAAGTGGTCGGCATTGTGGTCAATCTCTACGATTCGCTGGTGGAACTGGACCCCAACACCCTCACCAACGTCAAACCGGCGCTGGCGAAATCCTGGGACATCTCCCCGGACGGTAAAACCCTGACCTTCCATCTGCGCGATAACGTCACCTTCCACTCCGGCAACCCGCTCACCGCCGAGGACGTGGTGTGGTCGATGCGCCGCCTGTTGCACCTGAACCTTGCTCAGGCCTCGGTGTGGAAATCTTATGGCTTTTCTAAGAAGAATATCGATCAGCAGATTAAAGCTCTCGATGACCACACCGTGCAGCTCACCCTGCCGAAGGCTAACGATCCGCAGCTGGTGATCTACTCCCTCGGCGCGCTGGGCAACCTCGGCGTACTGGACCGCAAAACGGTGCTCAGCCACGAGGTCAACAGCGACTGGGGCAACCGCTGGCTGACTACCAACGAAGCCGGTTCCGGGCCCTTTATGCTCGACACCTGGCAGGCAAAAGACGTACTGCGCATGCAGCGCAATCCGACCTACTGGCGCGAAGCACCGAAGATGAACCGCGTGGTGCTGCGCCACTTTCAGGAGTCGCAAACCCTGCGCCTGATGGTGGAGAAGGGTGATCTGGATATCGCCAGCAACATGGCGGTGGCGGACATCAACGCTCTGCGTAAGGACCCGCAGCTGACGGTGGAAGCCGTGCAGAAGGGCACGGTCTACTACGTGGCGATGAGCATGAAGGAGGCGCACTTCGCCAACCCGAAAGTGCGCGAAGCGGTACGCTACCTGATTGACTATCAGGGTATCAACAAGGCGCTGATGCCGGGCTACGGCGTGCTGCACCAGCGGCCGATCAAGGCGGGCATGCCGTCGACGCTGCCGGATCCGGGCTACAAGCTGGATATCCCGCGCGCCAAAAAACTGCTGGCGGAGGCGGGCTACCCGGACGGCTTCGACACCACCCTGCGGGTGCTGGCGGATCAGCCGTTCCTTAATATCGCCATCGCCGTGCAGTCCACCCTGATGCAGGCGGGCATCAACGCCAAAATCATCACCGGCACCGGGAACCAGATCTACGGCGCGATGCGCGAGCGCAAGTTCGACATGCTGGTCGGACGCGGCGGCAGCGGGGTAGAGCCGCATCCGCACTCCAGCCTGCGCGCGCTGGTCTACAACCCGGACAACAGCGACGAGGCCCGGCTGACCAATTTCCAGGGCTGGCGCACCGGTTTTTACGACAAACCGCTGAACGAGATGATCGACAAAGCCCTGCTGGAGCGCGATCCGCAGAAACAGATCGCCGATTACCAGCAGATCCAGGTGCGTTATGACCAGCTGATCCCGGCGCTCATCCCCCTGTCGCAGATGGTTGATTCGGTGGTAGTGCGCAACGAAGTCAAAAACTTCCAGTCGCATCCGTCGGCCACCACCTTCCTGCGCGAAGTGTACAAAACCGGAGGTGAAAAATGAGCGTTGCGATCCTCGCCCCGGGCTCCCGCACCCGCCGTTTCTCAAAACGGCTAACCCAGGTGCTGGTGACCCTGTTCGGCCTGCTGGTGCTGACCTTCTTTATTGGCCGGGTGATGCCGGTGGATCCGGTGCTGGCGATTGTCGGCCCGGATGCCGACCACAGCACCTATCAGCAGGTTTATCAGCAGCTGGGCTTTGACAAGTCTCTGCTGACCCAGTTTGGTATCTACCTTAACAACCTGCTGCACGGCGATTTCGGCAATGCCCTGCTGACCGGCAAACCGGTGCTGGATGACATTCTGCGCGTCTTCCCGGCCACCCTTGAGCTGGCGACGATGGCGATTATTGTCGGGGCTGGTTTAGGTATTCCTCTGGGGGTGCTGGCCGCCGCACGGCGTAACAGCGTCTCAGATTATGTGGTGCGCATCATCAGCCTCGCCGGTTACTCCACGCCGATATTCTGGGTCGGGATGATGGGGCTGCTGCTGTTCTACGCCTGGCTCGGCTGGGTGGGCGGCGCAGGACGGCTGGATCTGGGCCTGGATGGCCTGGTGCCGCGCCGTACCGGATTAATGACCGTCGATGCCCTGCTGGCAGGCAACAGCGCGGTATTCTGGAACGCCATTAACCATCTGGTGCTGCCGGCCTCGCTGCTGGGGTTCCACTCCCTGGCCTACATCAGCCGCATGACCCGCAGCTTTATGCTGGCCCAGCTGTCGCAGGAGTTCATCATCACCGCCCGGGTGAAAGGCCTGACCGAGCGGCAGGTGATCTGGAACCATGCGTTTCGCAACATCCTGGTACAGCTGCTGACGGTGGTGGCGCTGGCCTACGGCTCGCTGCTGGAAGGGGCGGTACTGATTGAAACCGTCTTCTCCTGGCCGGGCTTTGGCTCCTATCTCACCGGCAGCCTGCTGCTGGGGGACATGAACGCGGTGATGGGCTGCGTCCTGCTGGTGGGGATCATCTTCGTGATGCTCAATCTGCTCTCCGACATGCTGTATCAACTCTTTGACCCGAGGACGAAATCATGACCGTTTCTCTGGATACACCCCTGCAACCAGTCCGCAGCGAAGGACGTCAGCGTCTGGCGCGGATGGCTCGCCGCTCCCTGGGCTTTGCCGGACAGATGGCGCGTAACCCGCTGACGGCGATTGGCGGCGGCATCATCCTGCTGCTGTTGATCGTCGCGGCCTTCGCGCCGTGGATTGCGCCCTACAACCCGCTGGTACAGGACCTGAATAACGCCCTGGTGGCGCCGAACGCCCAACACTGGTTCGGCACCGACGAGTTTGGCCGGGATATCTTCAGCCGTCTGGTGTACGGCTCGCGCATTACGCTTTATATCGTCCTGCTGGTCTCCGTGACCGTCGGGCCGCTGGGGCTGCTGCTGGGGGTTACCGCCGGGTACTTTGGCGGCAAGGTCGATGCGGTGCTGATGCGCGTTACCGATATCTTTATCTCCTTCCCAAGTCTGGTGCTGGCGCTGGCGTTTGTCGCCGCCCTCGGTCCGGGGCTGGAGCACGTGGTGATTGCGATTACCATCACTGCCTGGCCGCCGATTGCCCGTCTGGCCCGGGCCGAAACCCTCTCGTTGCGCCAGGCCGACTTTATCTCCGCCGTGCGTCTGCAGGGGGCCTCCCCGGTACGGGTGCTGTGGCGGCACATTGTTCCCCTGTGCCTGCCGTCGGTGATTATCCGTATCACCATGAACATGGCCGGGATCATCCTGACCGCCGCCGGTCTCGGCTTCCTCGGTCTCGGCGCGCAGCCGCCGGAGCCGGAGTGGGGGGCGATGATCTCCAGCGGGCGCACCTACATGATGGAGTGCTGGTGGGTAGTGACTATTCCGGGGCTGGCGATCCTGATTAACAGCCTGGCGTTCAACTTCTTAGGAGATGGCTTACGTGACATCCTCGATCCTCGCAGCAACTGATGCGCCACTGCTGGACGTGCGTGACCTGCACGTCGACTTTATCAACGGACGCGCGGTCACCAACGCGGTGCGCGGCGTCTCCTTTCAACTGGGGCGCGAGAAGCTGGCGATTGTCGGCGAGTCGGGCTCCGGCAAATCCACCGTCGGACGGGCGCTGCTGCGCCTGCATCCGGCCAAAGCGCAGATCACCGCTACCCGGATGCAGTTTGGCGATGTCGATTTGCAGAAGGTCAGCGAGGCGCAGATGCGCGGCATTCGCGGCAAGCGCATCTCGATGATTATGCAGGACCCGAAGTACTCCCTGAACCCGGTGGTTTGCGTCGGGGATCAGATCGCCGAGGCCTGGCTGACCCACCATCCGGGGCGCAAGGCGGAGGCGAAAGCCAAAGTGCTGGAGATGCTGGACGTGGTGCGCATTCGCCAGCCGGAGCGCGTCTATCAGCTCTATCCGCACGAGATCTCCGGCGGGCAGGGGCAGCGCATCATGATCGCCATGATGCTGATCACCGACCCGGAGCTGGTGATCGCCGATGAACCGACCTCGGCGCTGGACGTCTCGGTGCGCCTGCAGGTGCTGGGTCTGCTGGATGATTTAGTCCAGTCCCGCGGGCTGGGGCTGATCTTTATCAGTCACGACATCAACCTGGTGCGCAGCTTCTGTGACCGGGTGCTGGTGATGTACGCCGGGCGGGTGGTGGAGTCCATCGCCGCCTGCGACCTGCACAACGCCCGGCACCCGTATACGCAGGGACTGATCAATGCCCTGCCGGAGATGAATCACCGCCGCCCGGTGCTGCCGGTGTTGCAGCGCCAGGCCAGCTGGCTGACCGAATAAGGAGCGAATATGATCGAGGTAAAAAACCTGAATCTGGCCTTCGGCGAAGGCGAGAAACGCAGCCAGGTGCTGTATGACGTCAATATTAACGTCCAGCCGGGGGAGATTTATGGCCTGGTGGGGGAGTCGGGCTCGGGTAAAACCACGGTGCTGAAGTGCCTGGCCGGGTTATTCACCCACTGGGACGGGGCGCTGGCGATCAACGGCCAGCCGCTGGAGCGGCGCATCAGCCCCCAGCGCTGTCGGCTGGTGCAGATGGTGTTCCAGGATCCCTACGGTTCGCTGCACCCGCGGCATACCATCGGCGATATTCTGGAGGAGCCGCTGCAAATCCACGGCATCAACGACCGGGATCGGCGCATTCATGCCCTGCTGGATAAAGTGGGCCTTAATCGCGCCTTCCGCGATCGCTATCCGCATCAGCTTTCCGGCGGCCAGCGTCAGCGCGTGGCGATTGCCCGGGCGCTGATCCTGGAGCCACAGGTGCTGCTGCTCGACGAGCCCACCTCGGCGCTGGACGTCTCGGTGCAGGCGGAGATCTTAAACCTGCTGGCAGAGCTGCAGCGCGAATCGAAACTCACCTACCTGATGGTAACCCATGACCTGGGGGTGATCGCCCATCTGTGCCAGAAGGTGGCGGTGATGCAGTACGGGAAAATCCTCGAAACCCTGACGGTGGATGACCTGGTGGCAGGGCAGGCGCAAACGGATTACACCCGGATGCTGGTCAACGCCAGCCAGCAGTATTCCCGCGAGATGGCCCGGGAGGTGGCGGTGTATTAGTGGGTTCGGTGCGGACTGATGCCGGGTAAGGCGAAGCCGCCACCCGGCAACCCTCACCGGAGTAACGGGCAATCCGGCGGCAACCGGCACTGGAGCGCCCCGGGCAACAGCGCGATGCGGAAATGATCGCCGCTCAGCGGTTCGCCATCCAGATTAAAGGTCATGCCGTGTGGGGCGACGACCTCAAACCAGGCTGACTGACCGTCGATAACGTTCGGGCTCTCTTCCGGTCTGGTCAGGGTCGTCAGCAGCGCCGGAAGCAGTTCGTTGGCGGAAAAAATGCGCAGCTGGAGCTGTCCATCGTTAATCAATGCATCCGGGCAGAGCTGTTGCCCGCCTCCCGCCTGACGGCCATTGCCGATACCGATCACCAGCGCATCGCCCTGCCAGCTAAAGTTCTCCCCGCGAATTTCACATGTGTCGGGCTTAAGCAAATCCATCCGCGCCAGGCCGTGGATCAAATACGAAACGCCGCCGAGCGCGGCTTTCATTTTTTCCGGCGTTTCGCTGGTAATACGGGTGCCAAACCCGCCGGTCGCCATATTGATAAAGCAGGTAGTGTCGTTGACCCGGGCGATATCCACCGCCGTGGCTTTACCGGCGATCGCCAGCTGCAGGGCCTTGTCGAGGCTCTCGGGGATCCCGGCGCTGGTGGCAAAATCGTTGGCGGTGCCGAGCGGCAGAATGCCCAGCGCCGGACGCTGCGCGTCGGGCAGGCCAATCAGCGCCGTCGCCACTTCATTGATGGTGCCATCGCCGCCGCCCGCAATGACGGTCTCCACCCCGAGGTCGCAGGCTTCCTGAATATAACGGGCTGCATCACCTTTCTCCCATGTCACGCGGACATGGATCACCACTCCTTCTTCCCGAAGAAGCGTCACGGCTTCGCGCAACAGGTCGTTGCCTGTCCCTTTGCCGTTCAGAATTAATAAACTTGCCGGATAGGTCGCCATCCACATTGCTCCTGTGCTGATCTTTCAAAAGTGTATCGCAGCGCGGACAAAAGCGGGTAAGAAGAGGATGAAAGGATAAAAATTAAATAAGTGGCGAGCCAAAACGTGCGCCACTCGGACCGGACCTTTATGACGAAATGGCGCCATACGGGCATAACGCGAACACGCAGTCCTGGCGGTGTTCACAGCGGGTGAGCAAATTGCCATGGTTGCCGGGGCAGCCTGAATTCGCCAGTAATGATGACCAAAAGGAGGGGTTATAGGAAAAAGTTCGCATGATGTGGAGTTTTCTGAGTTTGCCATCAATGGCAATGCCGAAGGGGCCGGTAACGAGAACTGAACCAATGCTGATAAAATAGTCGCCTTTATACCAGATGATTAGCCTGAGATTTTTAACCGTCAAAACATGTATAAATATTGTTCCGGTACGTGGGCACACCATCCTGTTTTCAACCACCCAGTACATATATTTCTCCTTATCCTTAAGTGAAATTTCATTCATAAAGAGAATAGCATTGACCAGGCTGTTGAAAACCCTGAATTTGATAAATTGATAAATCCTGGGGTTTCTGCTTGTAACTACAACTAAATTTACGTTTCAGCCCTTTTCGAAAGGTAGTGAAAAATCCCTGAAGGAGAAGGTAACGCGGAATGAAGGAGATAAAAAAACAGGCTAATAAAATGAGAAGGGGGTTTTACAGGCAAAAAAATTAGCCTGCGTAAGGGAGATTACTCAGGCTAAGGAGGTGGTTCCTGGTACAGCTAGCATTTATGGGTTATGTTTTTCAGCGTCATGGATAATACCCGTATCAAACGCAGCGGTATGTGATCGAATTCTAAGAATCATCTCATACCAGAAAATAACCCTTAAAATCACCCGACGTGCGGATTACGGGTGTTTTCGCCGGTGAAATTACGCATCAGCAGGGCATAGTCCAGCGAAATATCTTCCGGCACCGGCAGCCAGACGGTATGTCCGTCTCCCGGCGCGACCGATACCGCTTCACCTTTCCCGTTTTCCATATGTTCGAGGGTGAAGTTGACGTTGCCTTGCGGGGTCATCAACTCCAGGCTGTTGCCCACGAGGAATTTGTTTTTCACCGCCACCGCTGCCAGAGGGCCTTTGCGCTCGCCGGTGAACTCACCGACAAACTGCTGGCGCTCGGAAAGCGAGTGACCGTAGTCGTAGTTCTGGTAGTCATCGTGGGTATGACGACGCAGGAAGCCTTCGGTATAGCCGCGGTGCGCCAGCCCTTCCAGGGTTTCCAGCAGGGTCGGATCGAAGGGTTTGCCCGCCGCCGCGTCGTCAATCGCCTTGCGATAGACCTGGGCGGTACGCGCGCAGTAGTAATAGGATTTGGTGCGGCCTTCAATCTTCAGCGAGTGCACGCCCATCTGGGTCAGGCGTTCAACGTGGGCGATGGCGCGCAGATCCTTAGAGTTCATGATGTAGGTGCCGTGCTCGTCTTCGAACGCGGTCATGTACTCGCCCGGGCGCTGGGCTTCTTCAATCATAAACACGCTGTCGGTCGGGGCCCCGATGCCCAGCGTCGGTTCAATGGTCTGCACCGGGATCGGCTCATGCTTGTGCACGATGTTGCCAACATCATCCTGCTTACCTTCCTGAACCTTATATTCCCAGCGGCAGGCATTGGTGCAGGTGCCCTGGTTCGGGTCACGCTTGTTGATATAACCCGAGAGCAGGCAACGGCCAGAGTAGGCCATGCACAGCGCACCGTGGACGAAAATCTCCAGCTCCATTTCGGGAACCTGGCTGCGGATCTCTTCGATCTCTTCCAGCGACAGCTCACGGGACAAAATCACGCGGGTCAGCCCCATCTGCTGCCAGAATTTCACCGTTGCCCAGTTAACGGCATTGGCCTGCACCGAGAGGTGAATGTCCATCTCCGGGAAGTTCTCCCGCACCAGCATGATTAAACCCGGGTCCGACATGATCAGCGCATCCGGCCCCATCTCCACCACCGGCTTCAGGTCGCGGATAAAGGTTTTCAGCTTGGCGTTGTGCGGCGCGATGTTCACCACCACGTAGAATTTTTTCCCCTGCGCGTGGGCTTCGTTGATGCCGAGCTGCAGATTCTCGTGGTTGAATTCATTATTACGCACGCGCAGCGAGTAACGCGGCTGGCCCGCATAGACAGCATCGGCGCCATAGGCGAAGGCGTAACGCATATTTTTCAGCGTTCCCGCCGGGGAGAGGAGTTCCGGTTTAAACATGTTTGTTCTCGTTCTGATGACAGGTCAGATGCGCACACCAGGTGGGCGCCGGGAGGAGATCCCATACTTTAAGGGCGGGCATTGTAACGCTGCGGGGCAGGGAGGTAAATCCTTCAGATGACAAAACGCCGACGGCAGGACAGTACCGTCGGCGTTTTATTTACCGGGGCGATTAGAGATCGTCCTGGGTATGATCGACAATAATTTCCAGCGTTTTACGGATAATATCGGCTCTGACAACGTCGCGTGTGGACTCAATCTGCTGGATCAAGCGTAAAATAATCGCTTTGTTGGTCAGCGGTTCCTTCGCTTCCACAATCGCGCCCACAACGGATTCCAGCAGCGCCCACTCTTCGGCTAACAAACCACCGGCGCTACGGAAATAGTTGGATAACGCAGCATTAGGCAGTTGGTCATAAAAGTCTGATTTCTGGAGCATAGCCTGACTCATAGTGTCGCACCGGTTAGGTTAATAAATGAATAATACAGTCAGTGTTTTTTGCTGTCGGCTTGCTGTCTGGTGCCAAACAGGGGATACACATTACTGTTGTTTCGACCATCCGTGTCCCATTCCTGCTGTTCATTCATCGGCTTGCGTTGCGCGCCACCCTTACCGTCGTTGGAAA
>NZ_JAMHKS010000040.1:0-477 GCF_025566055.1 Leclercia tamurae | reverse complement strand
CCGCAAAGGAGGTTACATCGATGATTCAGTTCTCTACCCTTTGCAGGCTGCGCCTGGCCTAACGGCCACCGAAACCTACCGCTCGACCCCCTGCACCGCTGAACGATTCCCGCCCTTGCGTCCGCGCAAGCTTCCGGCGAGAGGTCATCGGCTGCCGCGGTCACCGCTCCCCAGGTTTTCACTTCTCCGTTAGACGCCCTTCGCCCTTCCGCGAGTGCCCGCTCGGCTTCGGTCTGCCCCCCGGATCTACCGTTTCAATCACATGGATTGGATTATGGGCAACTACATCAAGCCTTTGTCCGCGGGCGTCGCACTGATCGCCTCGGACAGCACCTGGATCGAAGGCAAGGCGATCCAGCAACTGCAAACCACCGCCGAGCTGGACGGCATGTGCCGCGTCGTCGGTCTCCCGGACCTGCATCCCGGCCGCGGCTATCCGGTCGGCGCGGCGTTCTTCTCCGTCGGTCGCTTCTATCC
>NZ_JAMHKS010000041.1:0-483 GCF_025566055.1 Leclercia tamurae | reverse complement strand
GAATATAGAAGGCCTATTTGCTTCCGTCACCCCACGTCAGCATAGCGTGACCTTTAGCGATTTCTCTGTAGAACGGGGAACTTCGCATTCATCCCCCGCAACGGGTCAAGCGCGAGGCCGCCGGCTTTTTGAGCTTTTATATTGTGAAGCATGTGGGGATTTGTTTGTCGGTGGCCAGCGAGGCCAGAGTAGCGGTTCAACTAATGCTACTGAGCTACTGCCGTCGGCAGCGAATCTGGAGCACTTACCTGAGCGCCCAGGAGCAGAATATTACGATGACATGACTTTAGATGAGTTCGCAGTTTTCTGGCCGCGACGTGGTGACTGGATCGGATCAGATAAGGGCTATGATCAATGGATGCCCGCCCATCTCAGTCCGGATACAGGTGTAGTGGAACTGGGCGAGACTGCGAAGGAAGGAAATATAGCAGGTTATCTTTATTATCAGACAGAAACGGCGATTAGCAAAGGAAAGAATAAGCC
>NZ_JAMHKS010000042.1:0-516 GCF_025566055.1 Leclercia tamurae | reverse complement strand
ACGTCCTTCATCGCCTCTGACTGCCTAGGCATCCACCGTGTACGCTTAGTCGCTTAACCTCACAACCCGAAGATGTCTCTTTCGATTCATCATCGTTTTGCGAAAATTTGAGAGACTCGAACACACCGCTTATCTGCTCTTATTACGGAGAGCAGACACAGTGTGTCGTTTCAATTTTCAGCTTGATCCAGATTTTTAAAGAGCAAAACTTCGCAGCGCACCTTCGCAGGTACACTCTGAAGTTTTTGTGTTGTCGCAGTAAAAGGATGGTGGAGCTATGCGGGATCGAACCGCAGACCTCCTGCGTGCAAGGCAGGCGCTCTCCCAGCTGAGCTATAACCCCATCGCAAAATGCTAATCTCTGTACCGCTCATCCTTACAAGAAGGAGTTTGGTAGGCCTGAGTGGACTTGAACCACCGACCTCACCCTTATCAGGGGTGCGCTCTAACCACCTGAGCTACAAGCCTGCAGAGATTTTTTACTGCTTACTTTTCATCAGACAATCTGTGTGGACA
>NZ_JAMHKS010000043.1:0-566 GCF_025566055.1 Leclercia tamurae | reverse complement strand
CGTCGGTTATAACGGTTCATATCACCTTACCGACGCTTATCGCAGATTAGCACGTCCTTCATCGCCTCTGACTGCCTAGGCATCCACCGTGTACGCTTAGTCGCTTAACCTCACAACCCGAAGATGTCTCTTTCGATTCATCATCGTTTTGCGAAAATTTGAGAGACTCGAACACACCTTCATCTGCTCTTATTACGGAGAGCAGACACAGTGTGTCGTTTCAATTTTCAGCTTGATCCAGATTTTTAAAGAGCAAATATCTCAAACGTAACTCAGAGAGTTAGTTTTGAGATATAAAGGCAGGTGACTTTCACTCACAAACCAGCAAGTGGCGTCCCCTAGGGGATTCGAACCCCTGTTACCGCCGTGAAAGGGCGGTGTCCTGGGCCTCTAGACGAAGGGGACACTAAAGTCTGCTTCGGCAAGACGCCTTGCTTTTTACTTTTCATCAGACAATCTGTGTGGACACTACAAAGGCAGGTTCTTTAAGGTAAGGAGGTGATCCAACCGCAGGTTCCCCTACGGTTACCTTGTTACGACTTCACCCCAGTCATGAATCACAAAGT
>NZ_JAMHKS010000044.1:0-618 GCF_025566055.1 Leclercia tamurae | reverse complement strand
CGTTACGTGCTGCTTCAGCGCCTGCTGGCGCAACAGATCGTCGTCAGCGGCGATGTATTGCTGGTAGGCCGTGAGACTGACCTTGGCATCCACCACCACCTGCTTGTCGCCGGGCAGGCGGATCAGCACGTCCGGCTGGAAGCGTTCGCCCTCGGTGCGGATTTCGGTGAACGTGACCGAGCGTTTCGCTAATACGTGACCGGTGCTTCCACCCCGGTTGCGCGGGTTCTGGATTGTAATCGCATCGGTCACGATGCGGCTTGTTCCTCGGCTTTTTTTCGGCGCAGCGACTCGCCTTTCATCGTCAGTCGGTAGGCGTTGTGCACCAGGCGGTCGAGGATGGCATCGGCCAGGGTCGGGTCGTTGATCCAGCCGTGCCAGTGCTCGATGGGCAGTTGGCTCGTCAGGATGGTGGAGCGGCTGCCAGCGCGGTCGTCGATCACCTCCAGCAGGTCATGCCGGGCTCCTTCCTCCAGCGGGGCTAGCGCCCAGTCGTCCAGCACCAGGACGTCGACCTTTGCCAGCTGTTGCAGGGTACGGCCGAAGCTGCCGTCGCCATGAGCGATGCGCAGTTGTTCCAGCAGGCGCGGGGTGCGCAGGTACAGGGTGCTATAGCCC
>NZ_JAMHKS010000045.1:0-692 GCF_025566055.1 Leclercia tamurae | reverse complement strand
ATATGGCGGGTTCCCGCAAATATATGTTTCTCCACCTTCGTTCGCGAATTCGATCTCCGCCTGATTAAGTGGAGTACTGAACAAGTCATCTGCGAGTAATTTCACAGCTGTGCCTGTAGGAGGACAGATGTTCAGCCAGTCCAGCCATAGCGCATTACCGCAGATGATCCAATTTTGCGCATCCAGCGGTAGAAATTCCGCCAACGCATCCTGCTGGCCTCGATAGAGCACGTCGCACTGAAACTCGGCAATGATCAGCGCCAGGCGGGCAATCTCTGCCGGAAAGTCGCGGAGTTCGATACCGCGGAAGTTAGTCAGCGGTATTTCGGATTTGTTGTGGGCTTCGCCCCGGCGACGATTGATTTCCGCCTCGATCTCACGCATCTGCTTGTAGGCAATGACTAGAAAGTTGCCGGAGCCGCAGGCTGGGTCAAATACGCGGATGCGTGCCATACGCTTGCGCAGATTGAGCAGCTTGGCTTTGTTGTCACCGCATGCATCCAGTTGCTCCCGAAGGTCATCCAGAAACAGCGGATTCAGCACCTTGAGGATATTGGGCACGCTGGTGTAGTGCATGCCCAGTGCGCCGCGCTCTTCATCATCGGCTACGGCCTGGATCATGCTGCCGAAGATGGGCGAGTGCTTCGGCGCACAGGCGAGCCCGATAATCAGGCGTGGCTATTCATGTTAGC
>NZ_JAMHKS010000046.1:0-769 GCF_025566055.1 Leclercia tamurae | reverse complement strand
CGGTAATGCTGCCAACTTACTGATTTAGTGTATGATGGTGATTTTAAGGTGCTTGCGTGGCTTCCATTTCCATCAGATGTCCTTCCTGCTCCGCTACTGAAGGCGTGGTGCGTAACGGCAAAAGCACTGCCGGACATCAGCGCTATCTCTGCTCTCATTGCCGTAAAACATGGCAACTACAGTTCACTTACACCGCCTCTCAGCCCGGTACGCACCAGAAAATCATTGATATGGCCATGAATGGCGTCGGATGTCGCGCCAGTGCACGCATTATGGGCGTTGGCCTCAACACGGTTTTACGTCACTTAAAAAACTCAGGCCGCAGTCGGTAACCTGGCGCATACAACCGGGCAGTGATGTGATTGTCTGCGCTGAAATGGACGAACAGTGGGGCTACGTCGGTGCTAAATCACGTCAGCGCTGGCTGTTTTACGCGTATGACAGGATACGGAGGACGGTTGTGGCGCACGTCTTCGGTGAACGCACTCTGGCCACACTGGAGCGTCTTCTGAGCCTGCTGTCGGCCTTTGAGGTCGTGGTATGGATGACGGATGGCTGGCCGCTGTATGAATCACGCCTGAAGGGAAAGCTGCACGTTATCAGCAAGCGTTACACTCAGCGCATTGAGCGACATAACCTGAATCTGAGACAACATCTGGCAAGGCTGGGACGGAAGTCACTGTCGTTCTCAAAATCGGTGGAGCTGCATGACAAGGTCATCGGGCATTATCTGAACATAAAACACTATCAGTAAGTTGGAGTCATTACC
>NZ_JAMHKS010000048.1:0-1205 GCF_025566055.1 Leclercia tamurae | reverse complement strand
GTAGATACTGTTATGCCACGCAAGCATTTTCCTGATGCAATGTGGCATCGAACGGGCGTCCTGATTTCAGGACGCCATACGCCACCTGCGCCAGCTTGCGCATCATCGCTCCGATTATCAGCTTCGCTCCCTTGCCGTTCTTTTCCAGACGCGCCCTGAACGCTTTTCCCCACTCCGTTTTGTACAGCGCCACCATCGCGGGCATATACAGCGCCCTGCGAAGCGAGACATGGCCAGCCTTACTCATCCTGCTCGCCCTGTTTACGCTACTTCCGGATTCATGCTGCCGTGGTGTCAGCCCTGCGAACGCCGCGAACTGCCGCGCCTGACCGAACCTGTCCTTCAGCCCCACATACGCCAGCAGTACGGCGGACGTCTTTTCACCGATACCCGGTATGCTGTCCAGCAATTTTCGCCGGTGCTTCAGGTCCGGGTCGTCATCCGTCAGGTCCTTTATCTGTTTCTCCAGCCGCTTCAGCTCCGCTTCCAGCCACAGAAGGTGCGCGTCGATGCTCGGCATCTGCACCTCCCGCGCCGTTTCCCGGCGGTTCAGTTCCTGCGTGTGCATGTCCGTCAGGGACTGATGCCGCAGCACCAGCGCCCGCAGGGCTCGCTCCACCGGATGCGGGGCTTCCCACGCCGCCGGACGCTTCTGCCGGCAGAACTCCGCCAGCATGCGGGCATCGACGGCATCGGTTTTACTGCGCAGGCCTTCACTCTGTGCAAAGGCCCTGCCCAGAGCCGGGTTGATGACAGACACAGTGAATCCTGCATCGCTAAGGGCCGCCGCAGCATCTTCCATATAGGTGCTGGTGGCTTCCATGCAGATATGCCCCGGGGTCACGTCATGGCTGCGCAGCCAGCTGACCAGTTCGCCGTGGCCCTTCGGGGTGTTGGCAAATTTTTTGCTGCGGTGACGGCCATCAGGGCGCAACACATCGACATCCAGCTTAGCTTTGGAGACATCGATACCAATGAAGTGAAGTTCCTGTTCCATAGTGAAACCAACCTTGTGAATGCGGATTACCGGGAAAACCGGTCCATGATACTGTCCGGTTTGTCACTTGTGGAGAAGGGGCAGCCCACTGCAGGGATCTACAATACAGGCTCGTGGCCTGAGGCCGGGTACGGCATGTGGACTGCATGGCAGAAAGAACTGGCCGGTTCTTTCTGCACGAAAGGATAATACAAGGCCGGGTAAGGCG
>NZ_JAMHKS010000049.1:0-1285 GCF_025566055.1 Leclercia tamurae | reverse complement strand
TGTACGGTCCGGGGACATCATGAACACTTGTTCGGGGACATGGTAGACACTTACAACTAAGGCATAAGAACCCGTCTGTGGAGTCGCTTATGCCGTGGGATGCGAGAGATACCATGTCACTACGTACCGAGTTTGTATTGTTCGCCTCGCAGGACGGGGCGAACGTCCGCGCACTGTGCCGTCACTACGGCATCTCACCTGCCACCGGCTACAAGTGGCTTCGCCGCTGGGCTGAGGAAGGCGCTCCCGGTCTTCAGGACCGCCCCCGCATTCCTCATCATTCCCCGAACCGGTCGTCCGACGACATCACTGACCTGTTGCGTATGGCACATGTCCGTCACGAACGCTGGGGCGCGCGCAAGATCAAGCGCTGGCTGGAAGACCAGGGCCACCGCATGCCCGCCTTCAGCACCGTCCATAACCTGATGGCCCGCCATGGCCTGCTGCCGGGTGGTGCGCCAGGAGTGCCCGCAACAGGGCGCTTCGAACATGCGGCCCCCAACCAGCTCTGGCAGATGGACTTCAAGGGCCACTTTCCCTTCGGCGGCGGGCGCTGCCATCCGCTCACCCTGCTGGACGACCACTCCCGTTTTTCCCTGTGCCTGATGCACTGTCCCGATGAACGGCGTGAGACCGTGCAGCAGCAACTGGTCAGGGTGTTTGAACGCTACGGCCTGCCGGACCGGATGACCATGGACAACGGCGCCCCCTGGGGCGACACCACCGGCACCTGGACGGCGCTCGAGCTGTGGCTGATGCGCCAGGGGATACGGGTGGGCCACTCCCGGCCTTATCACCCGCAGACCCAGGGCAAGCTGGAGCGTTTTCACCGCAGCCTGAAGGCGGAAGTCCTGCAGGGTAAGTGGTTCACGGACAGCAGTGAACTGCAGCGCGCCTTCGATCACTGGCGGACGGTCTATAACCTTGAACGCCCGCATGAGGCCCTGGGTATGGCGGTGCCGGCCTCCCGCTACCAGCCGTCTGCACGGCAGTACAGCGGCCACACTACGCCACCGGAATACGACGAGGACGTGCAGGTCCGGAAGGTGGATATCAGCGGGAAGCTGACAATCCGCGGCGTCAGTCTGATGGCAGGCAAGGCGTTCAGGGGAGAGCGGGTTGGTCTGCGGGAAACGGCAGATGATGGCGGCTATGAGGTCTGGTGGTACAGCACGAAAGTGGGGGTGATCGACCTGAAGAAAAAGTCGATCACCATGGGTAAAGGATGTTAAAAAGTGTTCACCATGTCCCCGAACATCTGTCTACCATGTCCCCGGACCGTACA